>DATCUL010000343.1:0-1650 GCA_036567405.1 Methyloversatilis sp.
GCGGTCGCCGGGTACGCCGCAGTCGTTGAATTCCCTGACCAGATCGCGGCTGATGGCCACGCAGGCGTCGACCTGGCGCAGCAGCGCGAGATGCAGACGGCCGGACAGCGTGCGTCCGACATCGTGCAGGTCGTCGCTCGCCAGACTGGCCTTGACGATGGATTTCAGGCCGGACAGCCGTGCCAGCGGCCCGACGATTGCGTTCGTGTAATACGCGCCGTGGCTGTGCACAAGATCGAACGCGTGGCGCCTCTTCCAGACGTGTCGGCACAGGTTGAACCACAGGCGCAGTTCGCGATGCTTGGCGCCGCGCCCGGCATGGAGACGGGTGACCGGGAATCCGTCGATCACATCGTGTTCCGGCAGGTCGCGCCAGCGCACGGTGACGAATTCGACGTGATGTCCGAGCCGGCGCAACTGGCGGGCCAGCATCAGCGCCTGCTGGGCCGCGCCGCTGAATTCGGGCGGGAAGTAGGTCGAGTACATCAGGATGCGCAGCGGGCGCACGGCCGCAGCGGGGGCGGACGTGCTTTCCGGCGGACGACAGGTGCTCGATGCGCAGGTCTGGCTCATGCGGGCCGGTGGCAGGCGGATTCAGGATGGCCGCTAATGTAGCCGACGCAATGTGCCTCAGGCGAGGGCAGATGCCGCACTGCGGCGCCTTGCCAGCCAGGCGGACAGATTCAGCAGGCCCCATACCCGGTGCAGGGCGGCGGCGTCGCCCGCAATGAACCGGTTGCGCCAGCGGATCACTTCGTCGATGTCCAGCGGCAGGCGAGCGAGGCTGCTCGTGTCAGCGAGATGCTCGCGCAAAAGACGGTGATCGTGGCTGCGCAGGATGGCGAGCAGATCCACGTTGAAGCCGCGTTTGGGCGTATTCCAGATGGCTTCCGGTACGTGACGGGCGAGTACGTCGCGCAGAATGCGCTTGGGTCGGTCCGGCCGCCAGCACCAGTCTTCGGGCAGCGCCTGCAGCAGTCGACTGACATCCGGGGCGGCGAATGGCTGCTCGACCCGCAGGCCGGTTGCCAGCGCGGCCTGCCTGATGCGGTCGTCCGGCAGCGCCAGTCCCTGCAGCACAGACTGGCGTTTGAGCGGTGACGCGCCACGTAGTGCTGCATAGCTGCGATAGAAGTGCGTGCCCGACAGATCGGGGGCGCGGCCGGTCAGGCGCGCAATGTCTTCGATCGAGAAGCCCTGCCAGCGGATGAACAGATCCTGCGGCGCGTCGAACGCGAACATGCGTGCATAGCTGGCGACACCGGGAAGCGTCCGCATGGCGCTGGCGGTCATCCGGCGCAGGCCGTGGGGCCATGGCGCGATCCAGTCGTGAGCGATGCGTCGCCAGCGCGGTGGCATCTCGCCCGGCAGCGCTTCGGCACCCGTGCCGTCGAGCACGCAGTCGGCGTGTCTTGCACAGCTCTCGAAGGCGAGCCGGGTCGGCATGCCCGCCGGATCGCAGTAGGGTTGTTCGGCCAGCGCGTGTGCGCGTTCGAACGCCGCAGCCAGCGTGTCGCCATCCGGACGCAGGACGTGGTGTCCGATGCCGAGATGCCGGGCGATGCGCGCAGCGGTGGGCGATTCGTCGAGATCCGGTGCATCGAATCCGACCGTGAAGGCCTCGATGCGATGCCCCCGGTGCCGGGCCAG
>DATCUL010000344.1:0-5636 GCA_036567405.1 Methyloversatilis sp.
GTACCAGTGCCCAGACCAGCAGCGGCGCCACCAGCAGCTTCACGGCGGCCACCGTCAGCACCTCGGTGCGTGGCACCAGTCGCCGCCACGGAATGGTCAGACCGAGCGCGAACATGATGACCGGAATGGCGGCCTGGCCGATGAAGCGTGCAGCCTGGATCAGCGGCGGGTAGGCCAGGCCGGCGTACTGCAGGCCCAGACCGAGCACGAAGGCCCAGATCGGCGGCATCATCAGCACGGTGTGCAGCAGGTCGGGCCGTTCGCCGTGCGCATGCGAGCCGAGCCGCGTGGCGATCCACACGCCCAGTGTCCACACCACCGGCATGGTCATGAACATGTCGTTGAAGATAGCGTAGCGCATCGCGCCGACGCCGAAAAAGTATTCCAGCACCGGTACGCCGACGTTGAAGGTGTTGCCGAACATGCCGCCCAGCATCAGTGCGGCGCGCGTGGTGTCGCTCAGCCCGTCGCCCAGCCGCGTCTTCCACAGCAGCAGGTAGAGCAGCGCACCGTTGGCCAGCGCGCCGACCCCGACCAGCAGCGGCACGGTCAGCAGATCGGTGCTGACCGGCGTCGATGCCGCCACCGCGAACAGGATGGCCGGATAGAACAGATTGAGCACCAGACGGTTCAGCTGCGCGCGCAGCATGTCGGCTTCGCCGCCGTCGCCCAGCCGTGCGGCCCACCAGCCGCCGGCCGCCACCAGCAGAGACAGCGGCAGCATGACCTGGACCATCAGGCCGGCCAGATTGCCGGCCGTGCTCACGCGTGCGGCTCCGTGAGGTTGCGGCCGTGCGTTTCGCGGACAAAGGTGACGGCGACCAGACCGAGCAGCGCTGCGGCGCCGAACACCCACATGCCGCTGGCCATGGCGTCGGCCGAAGGCTGCACCGGACCACCCATGTGCCGTTCGATGACCCAGCCGACCAGCGGCTGCTCTATCGCGGCGCCGAGGAAGCAGCCGGTATTGACCAGGCTGGTCGCCATGCCGGACAGCGCCGGCGGATTCACTTCCTTGGCGCAGGCCCAGCTGAGCGTGAAGGCGGACGCCGAAACGCCGATCAGCGCGAACAGCGCATAGCCGGCCAGCGGCGACAGCGCGCTGCCCAGCATCAGCGGCAGCCAGCACAGCAGGTAGATCGTGCCCAGCACCAGCATGACCGGCTTGCGCAGCTGCAGGCGGTCGGACAGGCGGCCGACGAACAGGCAGCTGAAGGCGAACACGACCAGCATCAGCGTCGCGTGCTGCGCCGCATGCGTGCGGTCCATGCCGTGCGCGTTCATCAGGTAGGGCACGCCCCACAGGCCGGCGAACGAAAAAAAGCTGCCGGCGATGCCGACGTTGACGAACAGTCCGGGCCAGCTCGAGCGGTTGCCGGCGACCTGGCGCAGCCCGGCGCGCCAGTCGCTGGTCCGGGGCGCATGCGCTGCCTTGCCCGACAGTTCGCGCAGCGTCGGCAGGCCGGCATCTTCCGGGCGGTCGCGCACGCGCAGCCAGGTCAGCGTCGCCAGCGCGATCGACAGCAGGCCCATGCAGACGAACACCGTGCGCCACGAGATCACGCCGACCAGCCAGGCCAGCGGCGTGGCGGCGAAGGCGGCGCCGAGGTTGCCGATGAACATGGTCAGTCCGCTCAGTGTTGCGAACTGCCGCTCCGGGAACCAGGCGGCGTTGATCTTCAGCAGCGCGATGAAGGGAAAGGAAACACCCAGGCCGACCAGAGCGCGGCCGATCACCGCCACACCCAGCGTGTCGGCCTGCGCGAACACGATGGAGCCGATGCCCGCGATCAGGCCGCCGAGCGCGACGATGCGCTTCGGTCCGAGCGTGTCGGCCAGCACGCCGGTCGGAATCTGCATCAGCGTGTAGATCCAGAAGTAGCTGGCGGCGAGCACGCCGAGCGAGGCCGGGCCGACCGCGAAGTCGCGTGTCAGTTCGCCGGCGATCGCGGCGGGTGCGGTGCGGTGGAAGAACACCAGCACATAGGCGCAGGCGAGCAGGGAAAAGGCGGTCCAGCGCAGCCGGATCAGCAGGCGGGTGTTTTCGGCGGAGAGCATCGAGCGGATTCTACGTTGCGGCGCCGGAATCCGGTTCGGCCCGGAATCGGGTTGCGGCCATCTGTATCGCCGGTCGGCGGGATACAGATGGCCGGTCGCTGTGGACTACTTGACCAGCCCCCAGGCCTGCAGGCGCTGATACGCGAACTGCGCCTGGGCATCCTTGTTGCCGTTGCGGATGTAGGCCGCGTAATGCTGGCTGGCGGCCCGCTTGTCCTGCATCGTTTCGTAGGCCACGCCCTTCAGGAACAGCGTCGACGCATTGCCCGGCAGCACGCGGTCGTAGGCGTCGAACGCAGCCAATGCCTCCGGTCCCTTGCCCAGTGCCAGCTTGGACACGCCGCGCTGGTACATCGCCTGGCCTTCGCCCGGATTGATCTGCGAAGCGTGCGTGAAGTGGCGGTCGGCGTCGGCATACTGCTTCTGTGCCAGCAGGCACTTGCCCATCAGCACATTGCCGCAGTAGTCGTCCGGTGCCGCCTTCAGTGCCGTGGCGAAGCGTGACTCGGCCTCTTCCAGCGACTTCTTGGCCATCAGCGTCTCGCCTTCCTGTTCGGCCTTGATCGCCGGGGCAATGCGGCGCAGCGACGCGGTGTGATCCATGTAGCGCTCGCGCTGCAGCTTCTTGTTGCGCGACGAGCCATAGGTGTCGTTGGCTTCGCGCTCGGCCGTGTCGTAGCGCTCGTCAGACATCGGATGCGACGCGAACATGGTCTGCAGCAGGCCGGGCTTGTCCTTGTGCTGGCTGCGCAGCATGTCCATCAGGTTCACCATGCCATCCGGGTTGTAGCCGGCGCGCGTCATGTATTCCATGCCCAGCGCGTCGGCCTGGCGCTCGTTGTCACGCGAGTAGCTGGCGAGCAGCGCGCTGGAGCCGATCTGCGTCGCAATGCCGGCCAGCGGTGCCGCACCCTGGTAGTCGGACATCGCCACCGCGACATTGACCGCCATCGCGCCTGCCTGCGCGACCATCGTACGACCGGCCTGCTTGGCACTGTGACGCGCGTTCACGTGGCCGGACTCGTGGCCGAACAGCGCCGCCAGTTCGTCCTCGCTCTTGAGGTCGAGCAGGATGCCGCGCGTACACGCCATGCTGCCGCCCGGAAACGTGTAGGCGTTGATGTAGTTGGCGTTCACGACGCGCGCGTTGTATGGCACCTCCGGCCGGTGGCTGTTCCGGCCCAGCGACAGTTCAAGGTCGTTCACATAGCGGTTGAGCGCGTCGTCCTGCACCGCACCGAAGTCGGCCGAGAACTGCTGCGGCGCATGCTTGCGGTCGACGTTCAGCTCCTCCTTCTCGGACATGCCGACCAGCACCTGCTCGCCGGTGATCGGGTCGGACGCGCAGCCATACAGCGGCGGCAGCGTGATGGCCGCACCGGCGATGCCGGACAGCCACAGGAAGTCGCGGCGGGTCATTTCGCGGCGGAAAAAACGATCGTGTGACATGGCGGTTTCCTCTGCGTCCTTGCTCTGTTCATTCGATGCTGCCGACAACGCGGCAATCGGCCTGCGTGCCGACAGGATCGGCCGGTGACGGTTCAGCGGGCGTCGTCCGCTGCTTCCGCGTGTTCCACCATCAGCTGCACGCGGCGCACGCCCTGGTATTCATTCACGTCCAGCCGGTAGGCGGCGGTCACCCGCGCCGGCAGCGGTTCGGCGCGGTTGAACCAGATCGCGTCGAAGGTGGTGCCGTCCTTGACCAGCGCGAGCTTCAGGTGCTTGTCCTTGAGCAGGCGCTGGTTGCGCACTTCGAAGCGGTCCGAGAACACCGGCTGCGGAAAACCCTGGCCCCAGGTTTCGGCTTCCATCAGCGCCGCGGCGTTCAGGTTCATCAGCGACGCTTCAAGCGCGCCGTCGGTTTCTATGGTGCGGGTCAGCGCCGAAGGTTCCACCATCTCGGCTACCGCCTGCTCGAACTGCGTGCGGAAATGTTCCAGATCGTCCTCGCGCACGGTCAGACCCGCGGCCATGGCGTGCCCGCCGAAGCGGATCAGCAGGCCGGGCGCGCGTTTGGACACCAGATCGAGCGCATCGCGCAGGTGCAGTCCGGGGATCGAGCGTCCGGAACCTTTCAGTTCGCCTTCGGCGCCGCGCGCGAAGGCGATGGTCGGCCGGTGCGCCCGTTCCTTGATGCGCGAGGCGACGATGCCGATCACGCCCTGGTGCCAGTCCGGATGGAACAGCGCCAGCGATGTCGACTCGCCGACGTCGATGCCGGCCAGCTGCGCCTCTGCCTCTTCCTGCATGCCCTGCTCGATCTCGCGCCGTTCGCGGTTCATCGCATCGAGCTGCTGCGCCAGGCCCATGGCGCGCGCAAAATCGTCGGTGATCAGGCATTCGATGCCGAGCGACATGTCGGACAGACGGCCCGCCGCATTCAGCCGCGGCCCGAGCGCAAAGCCCAGATCGAAGGCGTTGGCGCGTTCCGGCTCGCGCCCGGCGGCGGCGAACAGCGCGCGCAGCCCCGGCACCATGCGGCCGGTGCGGATGCGCTGCATGCCCTGGCTCACCAGTACGCGGTTGTTGTGATCGAGTTTCACCACGTCGGCCACGGTGCCGAGCGCCACCAGATCGAGCAGCGCGCCCAGATTCGGTTCGTCGCGACCGGCGAAGGCGCCGCGACTGCGCAGTTCGGCGCGCAGCGCCAGCATCACGTAGAACATGACGCCGCAGCCGGCGATCGCCTTGCTCGGGAAGGCGCAGCCGGGCTGGTTCGGATTGACGATGACGTCGGCCGCCGGCAGTTCGTCGCCCGGCAGGTGGTGGTCGGTCACCAGCACCGAAATGCCCAGTTCGTTGGCGCGCGCCACGCCGTCTACGCTGGCGATGCCGTTGTCGACCGTGATGATGATGTCCGGCTCGGCGTGCGCCGCGAGGTCGACGATTTCCGGCGTCAGGCCGTAGCCGTACTCGAAGCGATTGGGCACCAGATAGCTGACCTGGGCACCCATGGCGCGCAGCGCGCGGATGCCTACCGCGCAGGCGGTGGCGCCGTCGCAGTCGTAGTCGGCGACGATCAGCAGGCGTGCATCGGCCTCAATGGCGTCGGCCAGCATCACCGCGGCGTCGCGCGCGCCACTCAGCGTTTCCGGCGCCAGCAGCGCCTTCAGCGAATAGTCGATCTGGCTTCGGTCCTGCACGCCGCGTGCCGCGTACAGCCGTGCCAGCAGCGGATGGATGCCCTGCTGGGTCAGCATTTCGCAGCTGCGCAGCGGTATCGGGCGATTCAGTATTCGGGTCATCGGTATGAGACAGACAGCGGGTCAGGGGCGGCAGGCAGCCAGCGGCACCGGACGCCGCCAGAGCTTGATCAGATCGCGCCGGCGCACGGTCACGTCCAGTTGCGCGTCGTCGCCGGTCAGCGTCAGCCTGAGCGACTGGACTTCGCCGCGCTGCAGGGCTTCCAGCGCCGGCGCGATCCACTGCGTTTCGATGCCCTCGACCGCCTGCGTCCAGCGTTCGCCGTCGAGATAGAGCGAAGCCGGCAGCGCGGCGTCGAGCACGACCAGATTGCCCGGCAGCAGCGCCACGTCGTGATGGGCCGGCAGCGGTGCCGCGCGCACGCCGGCGGCGAC
>DATCUL010000345.1:0-3300 GCA_036567405.1 Methyloversatilis sp.
CGGCAGGCTGGTCGCCACCGAGAAACTGCTGTACGGCCTGCATGCCGATCACGATGGCGGCGTTCTGCCGGGTCGGCCGGCGGGGCTCGGCGCGGGTCAGGCCGCCGCGGCAGCAATGCGTGTAGACGTGACGCAGCAGCCGGTCCGCCTGTGCCGGGTTAAGTTCGTCGCCCAGACGCAGCGCCGCCGGTGTTTCGCCCTGTGCCAGCAGCGCCAGCCGTTTGCGCAGCGCATGCGAAAATTCATCGAGCACCAGCCAGCGCAGCTGGCTGCCCGGTTGCGACGAACGTGCGATGGCCTCGTCGCTCGTCAGATCGAGCATCAGCGGCGGCAGCGCGCAGTGGTGCACCGCTGAGTCGAGCAGCGCACCCTTTCCGGCCCACTTGCCGAGCCAGCCGTACAGCACGCGCCGCTGCCGGTGCGGTAGTCCGAACGGGCTGGAGGTATACATCAACAGGCACAGTACATAGGCGGCGCGCACGCTGGTCGCTCGCTCATCGTCGTGTACGCAGTCCTTGAACTTGCGCTCGGCGACACCGAGTCTTTCGGCCGCGGCATAGCAGCCATGTGCCCGCCGCCAGTAGCCGGGTGGCGGCAGGTGCGATGCGCACAGTGCGTCGAGCTGCATCTGCGCCAGCGCCCCGAGCGTGCGGTGCGCGATCAGCGCGACCTGGCCGCCAACTGCGCCGTCGCCGTCGAGGGCGGCCGACAGGCAATGCAGATAGGCGGTGGCCAGCGTGTCCCACATTGCCTGATTGGCATCGAAGTCCGCATGCTCGCCGGCAGTCAGCGGCAGCGGACGACCGGCGAAGCGGTTGCCGGTTTCTGCCTGGACCGCCAGTACGGCATCGCGCAGTTCCTCGATGATGCGCAGCCTTTCGAGCGCCGGTACGTTGTACCGGTTGAGCAGATTGATCTGTCCCAGCAGTCGCGCGCGCGCTGCCTGCGCCTGCTTCAGATCCAGCTGCCCCAGCCAGTCGCGCGCCTCCCGTGCATTGCCGAACTCGGGCGGATGCGCGTGTGCGGTGGCGGGCAGGGCGAATGGATGCATTGAAAACCGGGGGCGATGAACGCCACGAATGCCGACCCCGCGATTCTATGTGCGCGCGGGACTTTGCGCGCGTACCTGTCTCCAATTTCGGGTGTGCGCCGTATATGGAGGCAGGCGCGCCGGGGAGGCGCGTCCCGTCCACACTTCACCGGAGCTGACCATGTTCAAGAATATCGTACGCATTGCACTGTTCGCCGCCCTCTGCACCACCGCCCACGCCCAGACCGCCGCCGGCAAGGACGGCGTGCTCACCGATCCTGCCGGCCGCGCGCTCTACACCTTCGACAAGGACAGCGCCGGCAAGAGCAACTGCTACGACAAATGTGCCGCACTGTGGCCGCCGTTCGCTGCACCTGCCGGCGCTGCGGCAAGCGGCGACTACAGCACGGTGACCCGCGACGACGGCAGCCAGCAGTGGGCTTTCCGCGGCAAGCCGCTGTACTACTTTGCCGCCGATGCCGAACCGGGCCAGACCACCGGCGACGGCCGCAACGGCGTGTGGCATCTGCTGCGCGCCGACAAGTGAACTACCGGCCGGTGCGGCCGCGCCGCGATCGGATCGGCAGGTGCATGGCATCATGCGTCCATGCCTGATTCCGCCCTGCTCGAAAGCCTTCTGGCGCGCGTCGTGCTGCGCGACCGGGAAGCCTTCCGCCAGCTCTACGATGCCTGCTCGCCTCAGCTGTTCGGCATCGCGCTGCGCCTGCTGCGGCGGCACGATCTGGCGGAAGACGTGCTGCAGGAGGCATTCAGCCGCATCTGGCACCGCGCCGACAGCTATCGTCCGGCAGCCAGCCAGCCCATGACCTGGCTGACCTCGGTGGTGCGCAACCGGGCGCTCGACGTGCTGCGCGCCGAATCGCTGCGGCGTACCGAGCCGCTGGAAGTCGACGACGACGCTGGCGATGCCGTTCCCGACGGCAGTCCAGATCCGCTCGGGCTGCTCGAACAGGCGGCCGATGCGCTGCGGATGCGCGCCTGCCTGGACGCGATCGATGGCCCGCAGCGCCAGTGCCTGGCGCTCGCCTACTACCACGGCCTGTCGCATTCGGAACTGGCGGAACACCTCGGTTCGCCGATCGGCAGCGTCAAGGTGTGGCTGCGCCGCGGTATCGACCGCCTGCGTCGCTGCATGGAAAGGCTGGCATGAAATACAACCGCACCGACGACAGCGCCGAACTGCTCGACCGTCTTGCCGCCAGCTATGTTTTCGGTACGTCCGGCAGTCGCGCGCGTCGCCGCTTCGAGCGGCTGGTGCGCAGCAATGCTGCCGCGGCGCGTGCGCTGCAGTCCTGGGAGGCGCGCAGCGCAGCCCTGTCGGCCGCGATACCACCGGTCAGTCCGCCACCCGGCGTGTGGGCGCGGATCGAGCAGCGCATCGGCCCGGCACCGCAGACGGCGTCGCGCAGGTGGGCCGGCTGGCTGCGGCCTGCGCTCGGTTTCGCGTTCGGGCTGATCGCGATGGTCGGGCTGGTGCGCTGGCAGCCGCAGTGGGTGCTGCCGTCCGATCTGCCGCCGAAGGCCGTGTTGCCAGCCAGCTATGTCGGGCTGTTGCTGGACGCCTCGGGTCGCCCGGCGGCGCTGGCATCGTCGCTCAAGCACGGCGCGCAGATCAGCGTGAAGCTGCTGCAGCCGCTGGCGCTGCCTGCCGGCAAGGTCGCCATCCTGTGGGCACTGCCGGACAAGGCGCCGCCCTTCGTGCTGGCCCGACTGGGCGGCGACACCAAGCAGCTGCTGACCATGCCCGGCAGCTCCGAAGCGCTGCTCGCGTCGGTCAATGAACTGGCGGTGTCGGTCGAGGATGCGGCGGGCACGCCCGCCTCACCGGCCGCGCCCTTCCTGCTGCGCGGCCACTGCGTCAAGCTGTGGTGAGTGGCCGGTGTCGATGGCTCGGCGACGCGGTTCGGTGATCAGGGCCGCTTCGCCAGTCAGGGGATGCTGACCGGACGCACGCACCACAGCAGTTCGGCCGGGCGCGTGCCGTCACCGACCAGCACCGCGTTCTGGCCGAATGCCGCGCCGATGCGCACCGCCTCTTCCGGCGACAGGCCGGCGCACAGCAGTGCCGGCTCGGTCCACCCGCTTGCGCGGTCCTCCGGCCAGTTCACCGCCTCGCACACCGGCAGTCCGCGCTGTACCAGCAGCGCGCGCAGTGCCGTGTGGGCCGCCCGGTTGGCGTCCGGCTCGCAGCGTGAAGACCACGGGTTGGCGGCCGATATCAGCGCCCACTGCGTCTGTCCGTGTTCGGC
>DATCUL010000346.1:0-1614 GCA_036567405.1 Methyloversatilis sp.
TGCGCAACCACGTTCGACGCGACCAGCACCGAGCCGGTGCTCTGAATGCGCACGATGCCGCGGCTGTTCGACAGATCTCCATCGACATGGATTTCCGGCTTGATCGTGTTCAGATTGACCGGGTCCTCGAAGGTGTTCTTCAGCAGGATGATCGGGTCGGGCGAATTCGTCCGGTCCAGCAGATTGCCGGTGGCGAAGCTCGCGACCTGGCCATACTGATTGCGCGCGTTGATTTCCGCCGTGGAACTGACGCGCACGCCATTGAGCGTGATCAGGCCGCCGGCCTCGCCCGGAATGCACAGTGCCGCGCCGCAGTCGAGCGCCGCCACGCCCGCCTTGACCCGCACGAACTGGTTGGCCGGGTTGATGACTTCGATGATCGAGTCGCCCGGGGCGAGCAGTTCGGCGCTGGCCGAGCCCTTGAGCCACTTGCCGGTGATGCTGATGTTGCCGGTGTAGGCCGCAGCCGGATTGACGTCGACGAAATTGACCTTCGCACCGACGCCCATCTGGCTCTTGCGTGCCTGCAGTATCTGGATGTCGTTCAGGAAGCCGTTGGCGACATCCGGATTGTCGTCCTTGTACTCGTCGTAACGCGCCTGAAGGTAGTCGATGCGGTCCTGTATTTCCCGGTCCAGCGCGACATTGTTGCGACGCGTGAACGACATGTTTTCCGACTGGCGCTTGACGCTGCCATTGGCGTTGAATTCCAGATACTGGTGATGGTGGGTGCCCGCAAACACGGTGCCATTGACCTCGACGCCGGAGCGCGAGTCGTCATGCGTGCTGCCGCCCTTGATGTCCAGGCTGATGTCGTCGTCGAAGATCTTGCCCAGCGCTTCCAGCGCCTCGCGATAGAGGTCTGTGCCGCTTCCGTAGCCACGCGTGACGTGCGTCCCTTCGCCCGACTTCAGGTCGATGTCCTTGACCGAGGCGACCGCGGCGCGCGCGATCTGCTGGTCGCGGATGTCGGTCAGCCCGGTGATGTCGCCATCGTAGGCGGCAATGGTGATCCGGTTGTCCTGGCGGATCTCGCCATGCGCTTCCGGCGTGCTGTTGATCGGGATGACCGTCTTGTTCCACAGCCGCGTTTCGGCGTCGGCATCGAGATTGTTGTTGTAGCCGGCGAACAGCCGGATATTCTCGTCGGACTGCAGCCGTGCGCCGTTCAGATTGACGTTGTTGCTGGTCAGGATGCGCGACAGCGTCTCGCCCGACGGCGCACCCGCGAGGCCGTAGGTCTTGCTCTGCGCCTCGGTATCGACCACCGCTTCGGTGTGCGCGTCGAGCACGATGTCACCGTCGCTGCGCAGCAGCGTGCCGGCACCCACCGTTACGTCGGCGTCATTGCGATCAGCCCTGATGAAGGACTCGGTGTGCGCGATCGCGATCGCGCCGCCAGTGTCCAGCAGTACCGCGTCGTAGACGTCGACATCGTTCTTCGCGCCGATGCGAATGGCGCCGGAATTCAGTCCCGCCACGCTGGTGTCGATGAAGGCATTGCTGCCGATGACCACGTGGGTGTCGTTGTGGATCGTCGAATAGCTGGCGCCGGAAGCACCGGACAGAATGCCGCCAGAGGCCGCCTGCACCGTCCAGTCGGCACCGGCCGAG
>DATCUL010000347.1:0-1572 GCA_036567405.1 Methyloversatilis sp.
ATCTAAGGCCGCGCACCGCAGCGCGCCGGCACCAGAATCCTCGCCGCCGACGGCCGCGAAGTCGGCGTCATCACCAGCGGCAACCACAGCCCCTCGCTCGGCAAACCGATCGCCATGGGCTATGTCGAACGCGCGGTGAAGCTGTCGGGCGAAGCCCTGCACATCGAATCACGCGGACAGAAGGTGCCGGTCGCCCTCGCGGCCATGCCCTTCGTGCCCACACGTTACCGGCGCTGACGCGCCGATCCTCGACTCCGGACAAAGCCCCCCAAACGGGGCCGGACCGGTACCTTCAAACACGGGCCGCCACAAGCGGCCGAGCAAGGACTGTTGAACCATGGACAAGCGTCCCTCCCTCGAAGCACTCGAAGACCGCGGCGATTTCATCGGCCGTCACATCGGCCCGGACGACCGCGACCTCGCGGTCATGCTGGCTGCGCTCGATGTGTCCAGCCTGGACGAGCTGGTCGCCCAGACCATTCCGGCGGACCTTCTCGCCGCCGGGCCGCTGAATCTGCCGGCACCGCGCTCGGAGCGCGTGGTCGACGACGCGCTGCGCCGCATGTTCGCGCGCAACGAACTGCACACCAGCCTGATCGGCATGGGCTATCACGACACGATCACGCCCAACGTCATCAAGCGCAACGTGCTCGAGAACCCCGGCTGGTACACCGCCTACACGCCGTATCAGGCCGAGATTTCGCAGGGACGTCTGGAGGCGCTGCTGAACTTCCAGCAGATGGTGATCGACCTGACCGGCCTGCCGGTGGCCAACGCCTCGCTGCTCGACGAAGCCACCGCTGCGGCCGAGGCGATGACCATGGCGCACCGCATCTCGAAGGTGAAGTCGCCGCGCTTCGTCGTCGACGCCGACACGCACCCGCAGACGCTGGCCGTGGTGCGCACGCGTGCCGAGCCGCTGGGCATCGATGTCGTCACCTGCGATCCGTGGGTCGGCATCGAGGGTGAGTATTTCGGTGTGCTCGTCAGCTATCCGGGGTCGAGCGGCCGGTTGCGCGATCCTGCGCCGGTCATCGCCGCCGCGCGTGCGGCCGGCGCGCTGTCGATGGTGGCGGCCGATCCGCTCGGTCTGGTACTGCTGAAGGAACCGGGCGCAATGGGGCCGGGCGGCCTCGGCGCCGACATCGTGTTCGGCAGCGCGCAGCGCTTCGGCGTGCCGATGGGCTACGGCGGGCCGCACGCCGCCTTCTTCGCCTGTCGCGACGAACACAAGCGGCAGATGCCGGGCCGCATCATCGGCGTGTCCACCGATGCGCAGGGCCGGCCGGCATTGCGCATGGCGCTGCAGACGCGCGAACAGCACATCCGGCGCGAGAAGGCGAACAGCAACATCTGCACCGCGCAGGTGCTGTTGGCAGTGATCGCCTCCTTCTACGCCGTCTATCACGGCCCGAAGGGCCTGCGCACGATCGCCGACCGCGTGCACCGCATGGCGACCATCTTCGCGCAGGGTCTGCGCGAACTCGGCTTCGACATCGTGCATGACTGCTTCTTCGATACCGTGCAGGTGCGTGTGCCGGGCATCGCGCGGCGCATCGCGGCGCGCGCCCG
>DATCUL010000348.1:0-2740 GCA_036567405.1 Methyloversatilis sp.
CGGTGGACAAGTTCGAATACCGCCGCGGCTACAAGTTCTCGACCTATGCGACCTGGTGGATCCGTCAGGCCATCACGCGTTCGATCGCCGACCAGGCGCGCACCATCCGCATTCCGGTGCACATGATCGAAACGATCAACAAGATGAACCGCATTTCGCGTCAGATCCTGCAGGAAACCGGTGCCGAGCCTGATCCGGCGACACTGGCCATCCGCATGGAAATGCCGGAAGAGAAGATCCGCAAGATCCTGAAGATCAGCAAGGAGCCGATCTCGATGGAAACGCCGATCGGTGACGACGACGATTCCCATCTGGGTGACTTCATCGAGGACACCGCGACGCTGGCGCCGACCGACGCCGCGCTGTTCGCAAGCCTGCGCGACATCACGAAGGAAGTGCTGGACAGCCTGACGCCGCGCGAAGCAAAGGTGCTGCGCATGCGCTTCGGCATCGAAATGAACACCGACCATACGCTGGAAGAGGTCGGCAAGCAGTTCGACGTCACGCGCGAGCGCATCCGTCAGATCGAAGCAAAGGCGCTGCGCAAGCTGCGCCACCCGTCGCGTTCGGAGAAGCTGCGCAGTTTCCTCGACACGGAGACCTAGGATCCGTGTGACACTGCACCTGACGTGACGGACGCCAACAGGGAGGGACGTACTGTGAAGACCATCGCTCAGGTGATTGCAGGAAAAGCGGCTCCGATCACGACGGTCGAAGCCGACAGCACCGTGCTCGACGCGCTGAAGGCGCTGGCGATACACAATATCGGTGCCGTGCTGGTGACCGATGCCGGCGCCTTGGTCGGCATCTTCTCGGAACGCGACTATGCGCGCCGGGTGGTGCTGCAAGGCCGGACGTCGGCCTTCACGCCAGTCCGCGACGTCATGACCGCAAAGCTGGTCCACGTCACGCCGCACTGCACGGTCGAAGAGGCGATGCAGCTGATGACGGACCGGCGCGTCCGGCACCTGCCGGTACTCGATGACACCGGTTCGTTGATCGGCATTGTGTCGATCGGCGATCTGGTGAAGGAAACCATCGCCTACCAGCAGTTCCTGATCGCCCAGCTCGAAACCTACATCACGACCTGATACGGCTTTCCGGTCAGAGCTCGCAGCACACCAGCGGCACGCGCATCTCGTCGCCGCTGGTCCCGCCATGCACGCCGATCAGCCGGTGCCGTCGCTCGCCGGGCATCGTATCGCGCAGCGTCCAGTCCGCTTTCATTTCCAGCGTGTAATCGCCGAGCCGTTCGCGCAGATGCGGATGCATCGCCCCTGGACCAAAACGGCCGGCAGCCACGAGCTCCGACGACGGCCAAACCACGCAGGCATGTTCCAGCGCCTGCAGGCCACGCTCGAAATCCCAGGTCCGCCCGGGTTTTACGTGACAGAACACGGCGCGCCGTTCGCCCGACAGCGGCCCGGCCAGACAGTCCGCGAGCTCGGGAAAATCCTCGATCTCGATCAGGCGCTGCGGCGGCGCGTCGATGAAACCGTGATCCGCCGTCACCAGCAGCAACGTCCCGCTGCCCACCACGGACTGCGCCCACTGCCCGAGCGCCTCGTCCAGCGTGTGCAGCAACTCGCGCGCTTCGGCGGACCCGGTTCCGCGCTTGTGCGCGCAATGATCGAAGTCCGGCCAGTAAGCGTAGATGTAGGAAGGCGGCGCGGGGGGGCGCAGCGCCCGGCTCATTGCGTCCAGCATGCCGCCGAGACCACGGTATCCGGTACGCCTGGCGCCGCTGCTGTGCCGGAGATTGAACGGCGAATCAACGATCTCATCCGGCGATATCACCTGCGACGCGCCGGGTAGCGACGCAAACAGCGGCGGCACACCGCAGACCTGCGCCAGCACCTCATCCTGCGAACAGGGCAGGTCGCCACCGCCACGCACCGACACCGGCAGGATGGCCAGCGTGCGCCCGTCGAGTCCGGCCTCGGAAAAGCGCACATGCCAGCCAGTCAGCCCGTGCGCAGCCGGAGCCTTTGCCGTCATGAAGGTCGTGATCGCCGCCGCCGTTGTCGATGGAAACACCGACGTCAGCGTCGTTTTCAGATGACGGCGCATGAAGCTCTCTTCCGGCAGCAGATCAAGCTGCGCCATGCCGACGCCGTCGAGCACCATCAGGATTACGCTGCGCGCGGCGCGCCAGCGGGACGCATCGACGTCGCGCAGCCCGGCACCGCCAGCCAGTCCGCCACGCGATGAGACCACGCTGTCCATCAGGTCGAGAATCGACCCGCCTTCAAAATCCGGCCACATCGTCCCATCCAGTCAGCCAACCCTCCGCGGCAGCCCGAACCGCGCGCCCGTTTGCTATAGTACCGCTCCCTTCCGGGGCCACCGGTCACCGGTGGTGGAGCAACGGATTCAGTGCTCCCGGTCGCCGGAGGAATGATTCGCACAACTGCAAAAACACGGCCGGCGCAGCAACTTCCGGTACGCAGCACATGCAAGGTTTACCGGGCCTCTAGCTCATGCTTGGTTAGAGCAGCGGACTCATAATCCGTTGGTGCCGAGTTCGACTCTCGGGGGGCCCACCAAAATCAAGGGGTTAGCCGCAAGGCTAGCCCCTTGTTCCTTTGGTCTGTGCCGTAGTTGTGCCGGAGATCAGTCCCGCGAGTTTCTCCGAGTGCTCCCGCAATTGCGCCGGCGCGAGGTGCGCATACCGCCTCACCATCGATTCAGACTCCCAGCCCCCCAACTCTTGCAAGACATTCGAGGGCGTACCCTGCTG
>DATCUL010000349.1:0-15154 GCA_036567405.1 Methyloversatilis sp.
CAGCGGCGACACCACGGCCAACGGACTGTCACGCCTGAACACTGCACTGGCCGCCAGCAAGCCGGCCATCGTCATCATCGCACTGGGCGCCAACGACGGACTGCGCGGCCTGTCGCTCAAGAGCATGCGCGACAACCTGGAAGCCATGGCACGAAAGTCCCAGGCAAGCGGCGCAAAGGTGCTAATCGCCGGCATGCAGCTACCGCCGAACTACGGCCCCGATTACACGCAAAAGTTCGCTGCGACCTTCGCCGAAGTCGCAAAAGCCACCGGCTCGGCGCTGCTGCCCTTCATGCTCGACGGCTTCGCAACCGATCCGGGCCGCTTCCAGGCCGACGGCATCCACCCGGTGGCTGATGCCCAGAGCAGCATCGTCGACAACATCTGGGCGCCACTGAAGCCGCTGCTCGGCAAACCGCAGAAGAGCCGACACTGACGGAACGTGGAACATCCGCCGCAACAGCGACTGCCTTAAACAGAGACCGCCCGGCTCAGCCTGCGACCGTTACGGGCTTGCGCAACCAGTGCAGCAGTATCCGGTACAGCGTGTCGGGCATGACCGGCTTGCCGATGTGATCGTCGATACCTGCGTCCAGACAGCGCTCGCGATCTTCGTCGAAGGCGTTGGCGGTCATCGCGAGTATCGGTTTGTTGGACCAGCCGGGCAACTGGCGGATGGCCCGGGCGGCATCGATGCCATTCATCACCGGCATCTGCACATCCATCAGGATCAGTGCGTGGTCGCCGTCGTGCGCCTTGCGCACAGCCTCCTGCCCATCGACGGCCACATCGACCATCAGCCGGGCGTCCTCGAGCAGTTGCTGCGCCACCTCCCGGTTCAACGGGTCGTCCTCGACCAGCAGCACGCGCAGGCCACCGAACAAGCGTTCCAGCGTTTCCCGCGGCGCTTCGGCCGGTTCGCCAACGGCGGACTGCCGGCGGTCTGCGACCTTGCGCAGCCGTGCCGTCGCCCAGAATGTGCTGCCGACGCCTTCCGTGCTGACGACGCCAGCATCGCCCCCCATCAGCAGCGCGATGCGCTTGCAGATGGTCAAGCCCAGACCGGTTCCGCCATATCTGCGGGTCGATGATTCGTCCGCCTGGGTGAACGCCTGAAACAGCCGGGCCTGCTGTTCCTGACTGACGCCTATGCCTTGATCCACCACTTCGATGCGCAGCAGCACGCTGTGCCTGTCCTCGTCGTCGATCCCCGCACGCACGACGATCTGGCCGGACGCGGAGAACTTGATCGCGTTGCCGACGAAATTCAGCAGGATCTGACGCAGGCGGAAGGCATCGCCGCACAGCGAGTCAGGCAGGCCGGCAGCAATCTCCCGCGACAGCGACAGTCCCTTCGCCCGTGCCGGTTCGTCCTGCATGCGCAGGCTTTCGTCGATCACTTCGGACACAGAGAACTCGTTCTGTTCGAGTGTCAGCCGGTCGGCCTCGATCTTGGAAAGATCGAGGATATCGTTGATCACATTGAGCAGATGCTGTGCCGCGCCGATGCTCTTGCCGAGCTGGTCGATCTGTTTGGGATCGCTGGCCCGGCGCAGCGCCAGGCTGGTCATGCCGATGATGCCGTTCATCGGTGTGCGCAATTCGTGACTCATGTTCGCCAGGAACAGGCTCTTGGCCCGGTTGGCGGATTCGGCGGCATCGCGCGCCGCCGCCAGCTCGGCAGTACGTGACAGCACGAGCTCCTCGAGATGACGCTGGTGCTGCTCGAGTTCGGCTTCGGCCCGCTTGCGGTCAGTGATGTCGCGTGACAGGACGATGAAGTGCGGCTCCTCGCCTTCCCTGACCGGCTTGCGGGCAACCGAAAGCTCGAACCAGACCTCGCCTTGCGACAGGTCCAGCGCAAATTGCCTTCCCCGCGAATGTCCGTTCCGGTCGGCTTCCTGCAATGCGGACAGCACGACAGTCGCCGCATCAGCCGGAAGCACGTCGGTGACCAGCCGGCCGATCAAGGTCTGCGACGGCGCCGCCAGCAATTCGGTGTGTGGAGAGTGAAAGTCGTAATAGCGGCCATCAAGCCCCAGATCGAACAGCAGGTCGGGAATGGCGTCGAGCGTGGCCTGCAGCTTGCTCTCGCCCTGGCGCAGCGCTTCTTCCGTCTGCTTGTTCGCCGTGATGTCGGTGATGAAGCCGTGCCACAACGTTCCGCCATCGGCTTCGCGCTCCGGAACCGAATTACCCAGCAGCCAGCGCGTGGTGCCGTCGGGAAAGCGCACCCGATACTCCTGGCTCCAGAGCGACAGGTTCTGCGCCGAGCGCCGGATGGATGCAATAACGCCCGGCAGGTCGTCCGGGTGAATGATGGCCAATACCGGGGACGCATCCTCGCAAACCTGTTCCGGGGTGACACGGTAGACCTCGCGGATCGCTTCGCTGGCAAACGGGAAGCAGCTGCTGTCATCGGGGCGCAGTCGATACTGATAGACGACGCCGGGTACCCGGCTCGAAATCTTCTGCAGGCGGCCAAGCGCTTCCGCCCTTTCCGCCTCGAGCTGCTCCGCCTGAGACAGTCGGCGCAGAAGCAGGACCGCGACGAGCAGCGAAAAGACAAGAAAGCCGGCTGAAAATGCGGCCGCTTGATAGGCCTCGGTCCTCCAGCTGGACAGATAGTCCTCGGTCGCAGCAGCCGCGACGACAATCATGGGCACCTTGGCCAGGCGATGGAAGGTGACCATTCGCTGAATGCCATCACCACCCCCTGAGTTGAGGAAGGTGGCGACCGGCACCCCTGACTCGGCATTCTTCTGCAACTCCAGCGACACCACGCGGTTGCCGACAGCGCCGGCCTTGCCAGGCAGAGCCGGTACGCGGGTGATCAACCCGAGGTCAGCGTCGCGCAGGTGGATGCTTCCGCGCGGGCCGAGATCGAAACGGGACAGCAACTGCGCGAATCGCTCGACCGTGATCGATGCGGTCACCACACCGGCAAAACGGCCATCCGGAAAGGTGTAGCGCCGGACGAAGGGCACCAGACGCTTGCTGATCACGCGCCCCATGACCGGTTTGGAGACATAAAGGTCGTCGCCAGGATTGTCACGCTGGAAAACGAAATAGTCCCGATCCGCGACACTGACGCGGTCGTCCTTGCGTACCCGCGGACCGATGGTCATCAGGCCTTCGGCATTGATGACTGTCAGGTTCTCGAGTTCGGGCAAACGTTGCAACTGCCTGACGACGAAGGTGTTCATCGCAGCCTCGTCAATGCCGCCGCTGGCAAGTTGCCGTTCCAGTTCGTCGGTCACCGTGAGCAGCGTGAGATCGATCTTGTCCGTACTGTCGGACACAGACTGATCGAGCGCGTTGGCGGTGTTCTGTGTCAGTACCCGCGCCTCCAGCTGATGCTGCTGCCAGGATTTGTGCAGCGCGTAGCCCGACAGCGCGAACACCAGAACATTCACGCAGACCAGACCGATCCACAACGGCGTGCGCCAATTTCCGGGTGAGCTCATGCGTCAGTTTCTCGATCGTGGCCGATATAGCTTGTATTTATCGGTATCGACAGCGCGGTGTCGACCACCCGGCGTCGACGATTCCGGCCGTCGCACCAGGTTCGGATAAGGGTGATTTTGGCGATGTCGTGGCCCGTTTGCCGAACAGCCTTGCCGCGTCGGCTGCTGCCTGCACGATCCGGCACGCCGACAAACATGGCCTGTCGAAGTCCTTGCGGTACCGACGCCTGCATGCCGACACGCCCAACGACGCCGGCGTCCGTACATCAGGCGAATCTGCCGGCATTCGCGAACGCACCGATACACACCGTGCGAAGCGCCGAGGGTCGTACTTTATCCCTACGAGAGAAAGGGATTTGTGTCGGATCATCACACCGGCTGCGAAACCCGGCGCCGGAAAGGGATCGCGACCGGTGCAACGGCAGCGGACAGCCCGGGCTAGCCAATCATGTCGATGCCCGGGGCGCCGGCGGAAAGACCGCCGATCACCGCCGCTTCAGCGAAACCGTCCTGACGGAAGGCCTCGAGTACCTGGCCAACAGCGTCCTCCGCGCACGCGACCAGCAGGCCGCCGGAGGTCTGTGGATCGGTGGCCAGCTTCTGCTGCCACGGTTCGATGTCCGCCGACAGTACGACCTCGTGGCCATAGGCAGCCCAGTTGCGCGCGGATGCGCCGGTGGCGATGCCGTCGCGGGCATGAGCGACCGCTTCGGCAATCAGCGGCAGACGCGAGAACGCCACGTGCGCGCGCAGTTTCGAGCCACGGCAGATCTCGAGCAGGTGGCCGGCCAAGCCGAACCCGGTGACATCGGTCATCGCATGCACGCCACCGATGTCCGCCAGTTTCAGGCCGGGCGTGTTCAGACGCGTGGTCCAGTCCATCATCATGCACAGGCCGTCCGGCGACAGCACACCTTTCTTCAGCGCGGCGGACAGCACGCCGACGCCGAGCGGCTTGCCCAGCACGAGCACGTCGCCGGCGCGTGCGCCGCTGTTGCGCTTGAGCTTGCGCGGATCGACCAGACCGAGCGCCACCAGACCATAGATCGGTTCCAGCACGTCGATGGAGTGCCCGCCCGCCACCGGAATGCCGGCCCGCGCACACACTTCCTCGCCGCCGGCCAGAATGTCGCGGATGACCTCCAGCGGCAGCTTGTCCAGCGGCATGCCGACGATGGCCAGTGCCATGATGGGCCGGCCGCCCATCGCATAGACGTCGGAAATCGCGTTGGTCGCCGCAATGCGCCCGAAATCGCGCGCATCGTCGACAATCGGCGTGAAGAAGTCGGTCGTGGCGACCAGCGCCAGATCGTCGGTCAGCTTGTATACCGCTGCGTCGTCCGATGTTTCGGTGCCGACCAGCAGCGCCTCGGGCATCATGCGCGCCACGCCGCTCTGCGCCAGCAGTTCGCTCAGCACACCGGGGGCGATCTTGCAGCCACAGCCGCCGCCGTGCGAGAACTGGGTCAGCCGGACAGGTGCAGCGGAGACGGGAATCTGATTCATGGACAAGGACAATTCGGGATGACGGAAATATCCGGACAGCGCCGTCCGGCTGGCCGCGCGACGGTAGCACAGCTGTACGGCTTCGACGCCATCATCGACACGCGCTCGCCGGCCGAATTCGAGCTCGACCACGTGCCCGGTGCGATCAACTGCCCGGCGCTGGACAACGAACAGCGGGCCGAGGTCGGCACGCTGTACAAGCAGGTGTCGCCCTTCGTCGCGCGGCGGCGCGGCGCGGCGCTGGTCGCCATCAACATCGGTCGCGAACTGCTGGCACGCTTCCAGGACATGGGGCCTGACTGGCGCCCGCTGATCTACTGCTGGCGCGGCGGTCAGCGCAGCGGCGCCTTCGTCACCATATTCCGGCAGATAGGCTGGGACGCGCACCAGCTCGAAGGCGGATACAAGGCCTACCGGCGCGACGTGCTGGCCAAACTCGGCGAACTGCCCGCGCGCTTCGACCTGCGCGTGCTGAGCGGTCCGACCGGCAGCGCCAAGAGCCGGCTGCTGGAGCGGCTGGCGGTCCGCGGCGAGCAGGTGCTCGATCTGGAAGGGCTGGCGGCACACAAGGGTTCGGTACTGGGCGGCAAACCGGGGCAGCCGCAGCCGCCACAGCGGCTGTTCGAATCACGTCTGGTCGAAACCCTGTCGGCGCTCGACCCGTCGCGTCCGGTATTCACCGAAGCCGAAAGTCGGCGCATCGGCCAGATCACGCTGCCCGACGCACTGATCGGACGCCTCAGGGCGGCACCCTGCGTACGCATCGATGCACCGGTTGCGGCTCGCACCGATTTTCTGATCCGCGACTACGACTACCTGACACAGGATCCGGAAGCACTGATCGCACTGCTGCAACGCCTGACCGAACTGCGCGGGCGCGCCACGATAGATGCCTGGTCGACGATGGCACGCAGCGGCCGATGGCCAGAACTGGTCAGCGCACTGCTCGAGCAGCACTACGATCCGCTTTACCACCGTTCGCAGAACTCGAATTTCGAGCGCCACGACAAGGCCCCCGTCCTCGTCGCCGACGCGCTGGACGACGCCGGTCTGGACGCGCTTGCGGCACGGATCGCCGCACAGGCGACTCAGGGCAGCAGTGACGGCGATCCGGCGCGGATTGCACAGATGCGCTGAATCATCGCCGGCGCGGGCTGCACGATCTCGCCCTGTTCGAAGGCAAGCACCTGCCCCCAGGTCCGCGCCCACTCCAGCAGTTCGTACGGACGCAGCAGGAAGTCCGGGTTGGACGGCTTGCCGAAGCGCTCGTTGCCCAGCATGAAGGTTTCGTAGATCAGCATGCCGCCCGGCCGCAGCAATGCGGCCAGTTCGGCCAGCCGCGGCCGGAACAGGTAGCGCGTGACCACGACAGCATCGAAGCAGGCTTCCGTCCAGGGCCACGGCCCCTGTTCCAGATCCGCCAGCAGCGTACGCACGCCGGTCGTGCCGGTCAGCGTTTCAAGCGCCGCAGCGTCGCGGTCGGCGGCCAGCACGTTCAGCCCCCGATCGGCCAGCCAGCGCGCGTGCCGGCCGCTGCCGCAGGCCAGATCGAGCACATCGGCACCGGCCGGCAGCAGCGCAGCGAAGCGGGTCACCCAGGATGAAGCGTCCTGCAGCGAAAAATGAGAATGAGGTGGCATCTATCGGTCTTTTGTCATGCTTGCAGCGGGATGGGGGGCATTATCATGCCGGGCATACCAAGGACAACAATGTTCCGCACACCGGATCCGCAAGCGCCCCCGATGGTCGCATCCGATTTTTTCCTCTGGCGCGCGCTTCCGCTGGCCGTACTTGCCGCAGTCGCTGCCGCCGTCGTCTCGCTGCCCGCGGCGTTTGCCGTTTTCGTGCTTGCATCGTGCACCGGCGTGCTCGCCGCCCGCCAGCTTGCCGCCGCCGCTCGTCTCGCAGCGCAGCAGCAGCTGGACCAGGCGCGCCAACGGGATTTTGCCGAACTCGCTGCCGACTGGCACTGGGAAACCGACGCGGCTCTCCGCCTGCAGCTGTCGCACGCGCGAGACGAGCTGAACCGGCCACTGCGCATCGATGCTGTACGCGGACGCCAGTTGTGGAAGATCGTTGGCCTGTTGCCAGTACACGGCGACTGGGAGGAATGCCATCGGCTGATCCAGACACGACAGGCCCTGCAACTGCATCTGGTTCTGCATCTGGCCGACAGCGATGTGCGCCACATCGAACTGCACGGCCGCCCGGTGCTGGGTCAGGACGGACAGTTCCTCGGTTACCGCGGCACCGGACGCGACGAAAGCGCCTTCGTGCAATCGACACGGGCGCTGCGCGAACTCGAAACGCGGCACCGCGAAATGGTGAATCACCTGCGCGAAGTCATCTTCCGCATCGATGCGCGCGGGCGCTTCACCTATCTGAACCGCGCCTGGGAACAGCTGACCGGTCAGCCGGTGGCCCATGCGATCGGGCGACGCGTACTGCGCTGGCTGACCAAGGACGAAGCGCGGTATCTGCTGGCACGGCTCGAACCCCTGCTCGACGGCCGGCGCGAATCGATGACGGTCGAAGTGCGTACCGACGCCAACAGTCAGGCATCGCGCTGGCTCGAGATTGCGGTCAGTGCCCGTTTCGACAGCGCCGGCGGCCTGGAAAGCCTGGCCGGCAGCATCGAGGACATCACCCAGCGCAAGCAGGCGGAAGCAACACTGTATGACCTGAACGCCGAGCTCGAGCGGCGCGTCAAGCGCCGCACGGCGGAGCTGGAGGCATCCAACCGCGAGCTGGAGGCGTTCTCGTACTCGGTGTCGCACGATCTGCGCAACCCGCTGCGCGCGATCGACGGTTTCTCCCAGATCATCATCGAGGATTACGGCGACCGGCTCGACACCATGGCTCACAGCCATCTGGGCCGCATCCGCGGCGCTTCGCAGAAGCTGTCGCACCTGATCGACGACCTGCTCGAGCTGGGTCGCCTGACGCGGGCCCCGATCAGCCGCGCGGAAATCGATCTGTCCGCGCTGGCTCGCAGCATCGCGCGCGAACTGCACGCCGAAGAGCCGGAACGCGATGTCCGGCTCACGATCGGCCTGCACCTGATGGCCAGGGTCGACCCGATGCTGGCACGCGTACTGCTCGAACATCTGCTGCGCAACGCATGGAACTTCACCGTCGGCCGGACGCCGGCCGAGATCGAATTCGACGCCAGGCTGCGCAATCGCGAAGTGGTGTTTCATCTGCGCGACAATGGCGCCGGTTTCGACATGGCGCACGTTGCGCAACTGTTCAGGCCATTCAATCGCCTGCATGATCAGAGCGACAGGAACGGCACTGGTATCGGTCTGGCCACCGCGCAACGCATCGTCCATCGTCACGGAGGACGCGTCTGGGCGGAAGGAACGCCCGGCAAGGGAGCTTGTTTTTACTTCACGCTCCCCGATCCGGCGAACTAGATCCTGAAATGCTGCAAGTGCACATTCATGTGCTCAAGACAATGGTTTTTGTACTTGAAAGAGGGTAGTTCTACGGCTGAAGATCGAAGTTCCGAGTGTGTCCGGTCGATTTTTGTTGCAATGCAATATACTGATGTCAGACGTGCATGAGCGCATTGCTCGCGGAAACGGTACGACGGCCATCCCTGCCCGTTGAAGATCCTTCCGCACCACGGGAGCCAGATATGCAGTACGAGCACTACCTCAAGTCCATGTTCGAACCGCAGACGGTCGCCATCATCGGCGCCAGCGAGCGGGCCGATTCGATCGGCGCGATACTGATGCGCAACATGCTGGATGCCCGATTCACCGGCAGCCTCCACGCGATCAACCCGAAGCATGAAAGCGTGTTCGGCGTGCCCTGCGTGGCGCGTGTCGAAGATCTGCGCAAGCGCCCGGATCTAGCCATCATCTGTACGCCGGCCGCCAAGGTGCCCGGCCTGATCGATGAATGCGGACGTGCCGGCATCAAGGCGGCCGTGGTCATCAGCCCGGGCTTCGCGGAGGCCGGCCCGGCTGGCGCGGAACTCGAACGGCGCACCCGCACTGCGGCCAAGCGCAGCGGCGTGCGCATGGTCGGACCGAACTGTCTGGGTCTGATGCGGCCGTCGATCGGACTGAACGGCACCTTTGCCAGGTCCTACTGCAAGCCGGGCAGCATCGGTCTGATCTCGCAGTCCGGCGCCATCTGCACCGCCCTGCTCGACTGGGCGCAGCCGAACGGTGTCGGCTTCTCGACCGTGGTGTCTTTGGGTGCCTCGATCGACCTCGACTTCGGGGAAATCCTCGATTACATGATTGCCGACCCGCAGACGGAAAGCATCTTCATGTACATCGAAGGCATCCGCGACGCGCGGCGCTTCATGAGCGCGGTACGCGCGGCCGCCCGCGTCAAGCCGGTGTTCGCGATCAAGGTCGGACGCCATCGTGCCGGATCGAAGGCGGTGGCTTCGCACACCGGCGCCATGGTCGGTTCGGATGACGTGTTCGACGCTGCACTGCGCCGTGCCGGCGTGGTCCGCCTGGCCAATCTCGGGCAGATGTTTTCGGCTGCCAACGCTCTGTTTACCGGCTTCAAGCCATCCGGCAAGCGGCTGGCCGTCATCACCAATGGCGGCGGACCCGGCGTCATGGCATCCGACCGCGCGGCCGATCTGGGCATACCGCTGGCCACGCTGTCGCCGGAAACGATGGACGTTCTCAATGGCGCGCTGCCGCCGACCTGGTCGCATTCGAACCCGGTAGACCTGAATGGCGACGGCGACGCCGCACGCTATCGCACCGCACTGCAGGCCGTGCTGGCCGACCCCGGCGTCGATGGCGTGCTGACCATGCTCACGCCGCAAGCCCTGACCCAGCCAACTGCAGTGGCCGAGACGGTGATAGAGATTGCCGCCACCGCCAGCAAGCCGCTGATGACCTGCTGGATGGGGGGCGAACAGGTACGCGCCGCGCGTCTGCTGTTCGAGAACGCCCACCTGCCGACCTTCCGCTCGCCGGAACCGGCGGTCGAACTGTTCCACCACATTTCGTCCTACTACCGAAACCAGCAGCTGCTGCGTCACGCACCGGCGTCGCTGGCACAGGACCTTGACCCGCCGTCGGTCGAATCGGCGCGTCTGGTGATCGAAACCGCACTGTCCGAGCGTCGTACCGTGCTGACCGAGATGGAATCGAAGGCGCTGCTGGCGGCCTTTCGTATTCCGATCGCGCAGACCGTGGTGGCGCGCAGCGCGACCGAGGCGATGGTCTATGCCGAGGAGATGGGGCTGCCGGTGGCGATGAAGATCGACTCCCCGGACATCACGCACAAGAGCGATGTCGGCGGTGTGCGCCTGCATGTCGACAATCTGCGTGCGGTACGCGACTGCTGGCAGGAACTGATGGCCGAAGTCGGCCGCCGCGAACCGAATGCCCGGCTGCACGGCGTATCGATCGAACCGATGGTGACCAAGCGCAATGCGCGCGAGCTGTTCGTCGGCGTGGTGCACGACGACGTATTCGGCCCGGTCATCAGCTTCGGCCACGGTGGCACACGCATCGAGGTACTGCGCGACCGCGCCGTCACGCTGCCGCCGATCAATGTGGAACTGGCACGCGACGCGATTCAGCGCACCCGGGTGTCAGCCATGCTGGGCGAGTTCCGCGGCATGCCGGCGATCGACATGGACGCGCTCGAACGCGTGCTGATCCGCGTATCCGAAATGGTGTGCGAACTGCCGTGGATACGCGAAATGGACATCAACCCGCTACTGGTCGATGAAAGTGGCTGTGTCGCGGTGGACGCTCGCATCATGCTCCGCGATGTGCAGCCGACTGCGACGCCCTACTCGCACATGGCGATCCACCCGTATCCGGCGCGGCTCGAACACGTGGTGACGCTACCCAACGGCACGCGCACCATCATCCGGCCGATCCGTCCGGAAGATTCGGAGCGTGAAGCCCGGTTCGTGCGCGACCTGTCGGCTGAAACGCGCTACCTCCGCTTCATGAGCACGATCAAGGAACTGCCGGGCCCCTTGCTGGCGCGATTGACGCAGATCGATTACGACCGCGAGATGGCGCTGGTGGCGATCGCCGGCGACGGCGACTCCGAGGAGCAGCTCGGCGTATGCCGCTATGTGGTCAATCCGGACGGCGAGTCCTGCGAATTCGCCATCGTGGTTGGCGATGCGTGGCAGCGGCAGGGTCTCGCCCGCATCATGATGAACCTGCTGATCGATGCGGCGCGCGAGCGCGGACTCCGGGTGATGGAAGGCGTTTTCCTGTCCAACAACGAACGCATGCTGCGCTTCGTGCAGAGCCTGGGGTTCCACATCAATCGCGATCCCGAGGACAGTTCGCTGGTCAATGGCGAACTGGTGCTGCGTCCGACATGAGCCGGTTGCCGGTACGCTGTACCTGGTGCGGTCATGACCCGCTCTATGTCGCCTACCACGACACCGAGTGGGGTGTCCCCGTACGCGACGAAGACGCGCTGTTCGAGCGCCTGATTCTCGAAGGCGCACAGGCCGGCCTGGCCTGGATCACGATTTTGCGCAAGCGGGAAGGCTATCGCGCCGCATTCGACAGCTTCGACGCCGAACGCATCGCACGTTACGGCGATGCAGACCGCGCGCGCCTGCTGTCCGACGCGTCGATCGTGCGCAACCGGCTGAAGGTCGACGCAGCCATAGGCAACGCACGTGCCCTGCTTGCACTGCACGAACGCGGTGAAAGTCTGGGGGAGCTGCTGTGGGACAGCGTGGATGGTCAACCGGTGATCAACCACTGGCGGCACATGGCCGACTGTCCGTCGAGCACGCCGCTGTCCGATCAGTTGTCGAAGCGACTGGCCGAGCGTGGCTTCCGCTTCGTCGGAAGCACCATCATCTATGCTTGGATGCAGTCGGTCGGCGTGGTCAACGACCACCTGGTCGACTGTTTCCGCCACCGCGAACTGGTCCGTCCGATCGCCTGAAGCGTGCCGTTCTCGTGGCCGTCTGCCGCGGTTCGGCACCAGGACCGGACACACGGGCAGGACCTCGCGTCGATCTCCGACCTTGCGCCGGAAGTGGTGCACTCCTCGGCACGCCACGCCGTCAGGGCATAAAATGCGCGTCTGCCCGTGTCACCGTCGAGACATCACCCGACCTGACCGACCACCGGATCGAGCATGCCCAACACGCGAAACACCCTGAACACCGGCGATCTGCCTGCGATCTACAATGCGGCGGCGCTCCGGCGCATCGAGCGGCACTATGCGCCTGACAGTTCGCCCAGGCTGATGGAGCGCGCGGGTGCAACCGGTGCCGCCAAGGCGATGCAGATACTCGGCGGACGGCACGGCCGCGTGCTGGTGATGTGTGGCCCCGGCAACAACGGTGGCGACGGTTTCGTGATCGCGCGCCAGTTGCGCCAGACCGGTTTCGACGTCGTGGTGGCCCATACCGGCGAGGAACATGCGCACGCCACCGATGCCGTATCGGCCTGGGCGTCCTGGCGCGCAGTCGGCGGCATCACGCTGCCACGGCTGCCGCAGGGCGACTATTCGCTGGTCGTCGACGCGCTGTACGGAATCGGTCTGACCCGAGCGGTCGAAGGCGAACACGCAGCCTGGATACAGGCAGTCAATGACATGGACTGCCCGGTTCTCGCGATCGACGTGCCGAGCGGGCTGAATGCCGACACCGGCGCCGTGATGGGTCATGCGATCCGTGCAACCCACACGGCCACGATGATCGCGCTCAAGCCGGGTCTGTTGACGCTGGACGGACCGGACTGCTGCGGTGAGCTGTCGGTGCACGACCTGGGTCTGGACTGTGCGGCGGTAATGCCACCGAGCGGCTGGCAGGTCGGACGCGCGCTGTTCGACCGTCTGCTGCGCCCGCGTGCGCGCAACAGCCACAAGGGCAGCAACGGCAACGCCGTTCTGGTCGGCGGCGCACGCGGCATGGCCGGTGCCGCCCTGCTGGCCGGGCGAGCCGCGCTGAAGATCGGTGCGGGCCGCGTCTATGTCGGGATGCTTGACCACGCCGCACTGCCGCTGGATCCTGAGCAGCCGGAACTGATGATACGCACGCCGGGCGAGGTGCTGGCCGGAGACCTGGCGACCTGTGTCGCCATCGGTCCCGGTCTCGGCCAGAGCCCCGCCGCACTCGACCTGATGCGCGAGGCGGTCATGACACCCGCAACACTGGTGCTCGACGCCGATGCCCTGAACCTGCTGGCGATGCGGCGCGACCTCGAGCAGGCGCTGATCGAACGCACCGCCCCGACGCTGCTGACACCGCATCCGATGGAAGCGGCACGGCTGCTTGGCAGCACGACCGGCAAGGTGCAGCAGGACCGCATCGCCTCGGCCTGTGCCATTGCCCGGCGCTACCGCGCATCCACCGTGCTCAAGGGCTGTGGCAGCGTGGTGGCGCTGCCGGACGGACGCTGGTTCATCAATACGACCGGCAATCCGGGCATGGCATCGGCCGGCATGGGCGACGTACTCACGGGCCTGATCGCCGGCCTGCTGGCTCAGGGCTGGCCGGCCGACCTGGCGCTGCTCGGCGGCGTTCATCTGCACGGACTGGCGGGCGACCACCTGGTCGAACAGGGCAAGGGACCGAACGGCCTGACCGCCGGAGAGGTGATCGAGTCGGCACGCGCCGCGTTCAATGCACTGATCGCCGGCAGCGACACACGGGAAGCCAGCCATATCCAGTTCTGAGCGCCGGCACCCGCTGATCGGCGTGGCGCTGATGCTGGCGGCGCTGTTCTGTTTCGCCGTGCTCGACACCACCGGCAAATACCTGTCGCAGCGTTATCCGGTCGGCGTGCTGGTGTGGGCACGCTATCTCGTGCCGGCACTGGTGCTCGGATCGGTGCTCTACCCTCGCATGGGTCGCGACCTGGTGGTCACCGCTCGCTGGCGACTGCAGATCCTGCGCGCGGCGCTGCTGGCCGGCGTGTCCTTCCTGATCATGGGCGGACTGCGCACGATACCGATGGCCGAAGGCACGTCGCTGTTCTTCATCACGCCGCTGATCGTCACACTGCTGGCCGGCCCGGTACTGGGCGAACGGGTGACGCTGGCACACTGGCTGCTGGCGCTGTTCGGCTTTTCCGGCGTACTGCTGATCGCCCGGCCGGATGGCAACCTGCCGCTGGTGCCGGTGCTGATGCTGCTGGCCGGTTCATTCCTGTATGCGCTCTACCAGCTGGCCACGCGCAAGCTGGCCGCCACCGAAAGGCCATTGACGACGCTGTTCTACACCGCACTGGTCGGTGCGACGCTGTCGTCGCTCCTGCTGCCGGCCTCGGCGCACAGCGCCCTGCCCGGATTGCCCGACACACTTCTGGTGCTGTCGCTCGGCGTGTCCGGCATGGCCGGGCACTTCCTGCTGATCCGCGCCATGGCTTTCGCGCCGGCATCGGCGCTCAGCCCGCTGATCTATGTGCAGCTGGTGTGGGCCACGCTGATGGGCTGGGCGGTGTTCGGCCAGTTGCCTGGCGCCAGCGCAATCGGCGGCGCCGCCATCATCGTCTTCAGCGGCCTGCTCAGCGCCTGGCTGGCGCATCGCAGGTAGCCTCTCCGGCTCGCGGGCATCCGTCGCGCACCCGCCGGCGCCGACGACACCGTCAATCCACTCGTCTCCCGGAACGATGTGATCCCCGCCGCATGACCCGGCGGAGCGCGATGCTAGAATCCGCCGCGACACGAGGGAAAGACTGACATGCCGAATTCGATGCGGGAAAACCAGCAGTTGTTGATAGAAATACAGCGCAACGTATCCCAGGCGCTGGCCGAAGACGTCGGTACGGGTGACCTGACGGCGCAACTCATTTCGCCGGGGCGCGCAGCCCAGGGTCTGGTAACGGCACGGGAAGACGCGGTGCTGTGCGGTCGTGAATGGTTCGAAGCCTGTCTGCGCGCGCTCGATCCGAAAGCCACGGTTGCCTGGCATGTCGCCGAGGGCACATGGATCGCACCGGATCAGAAACTGTGCGAAATCCTGTCCGAAACGCGCGCGCTGCTGACCGCAGAGCGCGCTGCGCTGAACTTCCTGCAGTTGCTGTCAGCCACGGCCACCATCACGCGCAGCTTCGTCGACGCGATCAGCGGCACGAATGCCCGCATCGTCGATACGCGCAAGACCCTGCCCGGCCTGCGCCTGGCGCAGAAGTACGCCGTACGGGTCGGCGGCGGACTGAATCATCGCATGGGTCTGTATGACGGCATCCTGATCAAGGAAA
>DATCUL010000350.1:0-5604 GCA_036567405.1 Methyloversatilis sp.
CACGGTGACGCCGCGCGACGCGACCTGCTGGCCGATGCGCCCGGCAAAGGCCGAACTGCCCTTGCGGTTGAAATCGCCTTCCAGGCCGTGGCCGATCGCCTCGTGCAGCAAAATGCCGGGCCAGCCCGGGCCGAGCACCACGCTCATGGTGCCGGCCGGTGCCGGTCGTGCGTCGAGATTGACGCGCGCCTGATGCACGGCGCGCGCGGCGTAGTCGCGCAGCACGTCGTCGGTGAAATAGCCGTAGTCGAAGCGGCCACCACCACCGCTCGAACCCTGCTCGCGGCGCGTGCCGTCCTGCATGATCACGGTGACCGACACCCGCACCAGCGGGCGCACGTCGGCCGCCATGTGGCCGTCGTTGCGCATCACCATCACAACCTCGTGCGTGCCGGCGATGTGGGCCATCACCTGCGACACGCGCGCATCTTCGGCGCGCGCATAGCTTTCCAGGCGCTCCAGCAGCTTGACCTTGGCGGTATCGGTCAGCGACGCCGCCGGATTGGCGGCCGAATACAGCGGCACCGGCGACTGCGTGTTTACCGCACGCGCGGTCAGCACCTGGCCCTGCGAAGCGATGGCACGGGTGGCACGGGCGGCGGCTTCGAGTGCCGGCAGGCTGATTTCGTCGGAATAGGCGAACGCCGTCTTTTCGCCCTGGATCGCGCGCACGCCGACACCCTGCTCGATGTTGAAGCTGCCCGCCTTGACGATGCCTTCCTCAAGACTCCAGGCCTCGCTGCACTGATACTGGAAATACAGGTCCGCGTAGTCGATGCGGTGGGAACCGAGCAGGCCGAACACGTGGTCCAGATCGCTGCGGGCCAGATCGAAGGGCGCGAGCAGCGTCGCATGCGCGGTGTCCATCAGATCGAGGCCGGGCACGGCGGTCTGCAGGCGGGTACTGGAAATTGATCCGGTCATTGAAGCTTCAGTCCTGTCAGGTTGTTCCGGAGCGGCCGAGTCGCGCAGTGATGGCGTCCTCTTCCGGCCTCGGAAAAAAATACTTGTACATCGATTTCTCGTCCTTCAGGTCACGCCAGCGGCCGCCCAGTTCATCCACCTTGGCCCGGTAGACCTCGCGCGTGAGACGCAGCAGGATGGCCGGCGCGCCGACACGATCGCACATGCGCTCCTCGGCGGCCGGCACGAAGGCGAGATATTTCTCGTAAAAGGCGCGATGACGCGGGTTAACCTCGATCAGCACGTCGTCACAGTCCTGCAGCCGGAAGGCGTAGATGCACATCAGGTGGAACAGCGTGCCCATCAGCCGTTTCGAGCGTACCGACTGCTCGACCGCGAACTTGCCGAACTCGCATACCCGGCGCCCGCTGTCGCGCAGCGCATGCATCACGTCCGGATAGGTTTCATCGGCCGACAGACCGGTATCGGAATCGAGATTGACCGTGATGGTGCCGTAGATGTGGCCGTCGAACTCGGCCACCAGCGTGATGCGGTTCGGTGCCGCGTCGATCTGCTTCTTCGTGTGATAGCCACGCCACGAATACATCTTCTCGATCAGCAGGCTGGTGCCTTCACGCTTCTCGTTGTCGCTGCTCAGCAGGCGTACCCGGAACTTGTCCTTCTGCTGCGCCATTTCGCGCGTGCCGGCGATTTCCTCCTGCTCTATGCACATCGGCCGCAGGCGATCGACGTCCATGACCGTGACCTCGGCCAGAGTATTCGGAAACTGCGGTGGGGGACGTGTGGGTTGATCAGCCATGATGACCTCAGCAACAGGATCTCAGCAGGTAAGGCTCAGCAGGACAGACGCCTGTGGCCCAGAGCCGGAAGATTCTGCCTCACTTCGACAAGATAGTCCTCATTCATATCGCCTAGGACTACGCCCGGTCCGCGCGCCAGCCGGTTGATGACCTGACCCCAGGGGTCGATCAGCATGGAATCGCCCCAGGTGCGCCGGCCCGAAGGATGCACGCCGCCCTGCGCCGAAGCCAGCACATAGCACTGGTTCTCGACGGCGCGTGCGCGCAGCAGCAGTTCCCAGTGCGCACGGCCGGTTGTTTCGGTGAAGGCGGCACCGAGTACCAGCAGCCGCACATCACCCAGCGCACGGAAGAACTCGGGGAAACGCAGGTCGTAGCAGATCGACAGGCCGACCCGCCCGAACGGCGTATCGAGCGCGACCGGTTCGCTGCCCGCCTCGATGGTGCGCGCCTCGTCGTAGTTTTCGGTGCCACGCGCAAAGGCAAACAGGTGAATCTTGTCGTAGCGCGCCACCTGTGCGCCATCCGGACCGTAGGCCAGGCAGGTGTTGCGCACCTTGTCCGGCGCATCGGCCAGCAGCGGCACCGACCCGCCGATCAGCCAGATGCCGTGGCGGCGCGCACACTCCGACAGGAAGCGCTGTATCGGCCCCTTGCCCTCGGCCTCGCGAATGGCGTGCTTGTCCGACTCGTCGGCCGAGATCAGTGGAAAGTATTCCGGCAGCGCCACCAGCTTCGCGCCCTGCCTGGCCGCTTCCGCGATCCAGTGGGCGGCTTCGTTCAGGTTTTCGTCGACCCTGGGCCCGGACACCATCTGCACCGCAGCGACGCGCGTCGTCAATGGAGTGTTCATGTGCAGCCTTTCAGTTTGATGACGGAACACGGTCAACCGGCTACCGCACTCACTAGTTGCGCGGTACCTGCGGCGGCGGTTCGGCAGTCAGCTTGGCCACCACCGGGTCATCCCAGGATCCGGTCACCGCATAGCGGAACGCGAATATCTGCCCCAGCGGATCGCGGAAGGCTTTCTGAGCCAGATAGGTGGCCACCCCGACCGCCGGATTGGCGATCAGCACGCCGACCGACAAACTGTCGCTGAGTGCCGGCTGCACCAGCACGGTCAGATTCTGCGTCTCGGCCGCGATGTCGGCACTGCCCGCTATCACCACCCGCGCCGCCGGCCCGGCCAGTTCGAAATCATCGGTTTTCATGATGCCACGCTCGACCGCGACATTGCCCTCGATCAGGTCGAAGGCGAAGCCTTCGCTGAACACGTCACGGAAATCCAGCGTGATGCGCTTGGGCAGAGACTGCAGGCTGAGGATGCCGAGCAGACGCCCGGCGCCCGGATTGATCTTGCTGAACTGACCGTTGCTGGCTTTCAGCTTGAAAGTTCCGGACAGCGACGGGTAATCGATGGACAGCGGGCTGCCCTGCCAGCGCAGCGTGCCTTGCATGCCGGCGGTGCCGCGGCGCAGCGCGCCGGCGTGGCCGAGGCGGTCGAGCAGCTTGCCGGCGTCGGTGGTGTCGATCGAGAAATCCAGCCTGGTCTCACGGGTGTTGCGCGGTCCGGCCGCCGTCCGGCCCCACGAGCCGGTCGCGACGAAACCACCTTCCGGCATTGTCAGCGCGAGCCGGTCGATCAGCCAGGCGCGCCGCTCGTTGCTGGCCTGCAGCTCCAGCTTGCCCAGCGCCTTGCCGTCGAGCACGAAACGGTCGGCTTCGATGTCGAGCGCCGGAAGCTCGTCGAGCTTGTCGGCCGTGTCGCCAGCCGGCGCATCCGCGCCGTCGCCGCCATCAGTGCTGATCAGCAGTTGTTCAAAGCGCGCCTGCACGCGGCCCTTGCCCTGTGCATTCCAGTTGATGCGCCCGCGCGCCTGGGTACTCGCCAGATCGATATCCCACGCGTCGCCGCGGCGCAGCGCGTCGATCCGGACCGCATCCAGACGGTTGCCCGCCAGCCGGGTACTTTTGGCGTCGATTTTCACCCGGCTCACCGGCGACGGGGAATCGGACGCAGCACCGGCCGATGACGGCGGCACGAAAGCACGGCGCAGCGCGTCGATGTCCAACGCATCGGCGCGCATCGCCAGCGCGATGCCCTGGTCCGGCATCGCCGGCTGCTGCGGCAATCCGACAGCACCGCGTTCGACCACCCAGCCGGCCGGTGTCGTGCGACGCACGATGTCGGCGCTGCCGATGTTTCCGGCGGTGACATGCAGCAGTTCGTGCTCGGCACCGATGACCGGAAGACCGCGTCGGGCCGATTCCTTGGCATCCAGGCTGCCGATGCGCTCGACCCTGAGTGTCAGCGCCTCGCCCGCCGGCTTGTTCAGCGGCGCCGGCAGCGTCGAGGCAAGCTGCGCCAGATCGGCTTCCAGCGTCATTTCGGAACCGCTCTTGCGCACGGCCAGCTTCGCCTGCCAGCCGGCGGTGCCGGACAGCGCGCCCAGCCACGGCTGCTGGAACTGGCCGCGCAGCGCTTCCATCGAGGCCCGGCCCCGCGCGCCGACATTGACCACACCGCCGCCGCCACTGGCGACATCCAGCGTCATCGGGAAACCGAGTGCGGTCGCCTGCCCGCCGCGTATGGTCAGCGAACTTTCGGTAAACGATATCTTGCCGCCAGCGTCGGTCAGCGGCGGCAGCGCCGGATCGATGGTCAGGCGATTTCCGCTGAAGGTGTAATCGCCGGCAATCTTCGCGTCCTTCGAATGACGCAGCGGAATGCTCAGTGAAATGTTCAGCTTGCCATTGCCTTCGGCACGCATGCCGGTGGTGAAACGGTCGATGCGCTCGGCCACCGGGCTGGCATCGATATAGCGCAGGAATTCGGACGAAGCGCCGCTGGTCGAGCCGCGCACCAGCAGGATTTCCTCTGCCGCCTCGAGGTCGGGTATTTCGGCGGTGGTCGGGCCGAGCCGGGTTTCGAGGATGCGTCCCTCGCGCGAGGTGATCAGCATGCGGTTGCCTTCGAACAGCAGATCGGCACGCAGTGCGGTCAGCGGCGGCCAGGCTTCGCCGAACGCGACCGTCACGTCCTCCGCCTTCACCTTGACCTGGAAGATGCCGGGCTGCCCGCGGACATAGGGAAAGTCGTCCAGCCTGCCGCGCAGTTTCAGCGTTGCCTCGGGCGAACTGCCGGCGACCAGCGCACTGTGAATCCAGTCGCGCGTGTCGGCACCGATGGTCATCGGAATGTAGCGCCAGATCGAGCGCGCATCGGTACGCAGCAGCCGGCCTTCGAGGTCGATCTCGCCAGCCCCGATGCTTGCCGTGCGGTAGCGGCCGTGGAAGTCGCCCTCGGTATCCGAGTTCTGGAAGGTGATCGATTCGAGCACGACATCGGTTTCGCCGTCGCGCCGGGCCCAGCCGGCCGTCGCCTTGAACCGGGCGAACGCGATCTGCGGTTCCGTGAACACGCGCGGCAGGTCGAACACCAGACCCGGCGCGTCGATGATCACGCTGCCGCGCGCGTCACTGCCTTCAATGCGGCCGCTCAGCCCGGCGACGCCGGGCAGGTCGCCGTCGGCACTCACGCCGACGCGGTCCAGCCGGACACTGATCCGGAAGGCGTCCGGCGCCGACAGCGCACCGGTCCAGCCAGCATCCAGCTCATGCAGCCAGCCGTTGGGCGCATGCCGCTGCAGACGGCCGCGCAGCGCTTCGGGCAGCGGTATGTAGGCCGACAGCCGGGTCAGTGCCTCGAGATCCAGCGTGCTGGCCGACAGGTCTCCCTGCTCCGGGCGACCGTCGAGTGCCGCCTGCCATTTCACGTCCAGGCTGGTCGGATTCACCCGCAGGCCGCTGCGCGTGATCAGCTGCAGCTGACGCGCGCTCGCCTTGACCTGGGTACGGCTCAGGTGCTCTGCCAGATCGG
>DATCUL010000351.1:0-4425 GCA_036567405.1 Methyloversatilis sp.
CTCCCATGCCGGCCACCAGGAACCCTCGTGCGACGGCGCCGTGTCGAGCCAGGTGTCGGGATCGATGTAACGGTCGTCGCAGGCCCGCGTCGCGATCTGGTAGCTGCGCGGCACGCCGGTGCCGGGCGGATTGACGACACCCACATTGTGGCCGCCGCTGCTCAGGCAGAAGGTCACCTCGGCATCGGCAAGCAGGTTGATCTTGTAGACCGAGCGCCACGGCGACACGGTGTCGCGCTGCGTACCGAGCGCGAACACCGGCACCCGGATGTCCGACAGCGCGACCGGCCGGCCATCGACCTTGTAGCGCCCCTGCGCGAGATCGTTGTCCAGATACAGGCTGCGCAGGTATTCGCTGTGCTGCCGCCAGGGCATGCGCGTGGCGTCGGCGTTCCACGCGGTCAGGTCGCTGACCGGGTCGGCGCCGCCCATCAGGTAGTCGCGCACCATGCGCGACCACACCAGATCGCGCGAATTGAGCAGCGCGAACGCACCGGCCATCTGCCGGCCGTCTAGGTAGCCGGTTTCCGACATCAGGTCGTCGAGCCAGTGCAACTGGCTCTCGTCGATGAACAGGCCCAGTTCGCCCGGCTCGCTGAAGTCGAGTTCGGACGCCAGCAGGGTCAGCGATTTCAGGCGCCGGTCGTCGGAGCGCGCCATGTAGGACGCCGCGATGCCGAGCAGCGTGCCGCCCAGGCAATAGCCGACAGCATGGACCGGCTGCGCCGGCACGATGGCGGTCACTGCGTCGATGGCGGCCATGACGCCCGATTTCAGGTAATCGTCCATGCCCAGATCGCGATCGGCGGAACCGGGGTTGATCCACGACACGATGAACACCGTGTGCCCCTTCCCCACCAGATAGCGCACCAGCGAATTGCCCGGCGAAAGGTCGAGGATGTAGTACTTCATGATCCACGACGGCACGATCAGCAGCGGCTCGGCACACACGGTCGCGGTCTGCGGCGCGTACTGGATCAGTTCGATCATGGGGTTGCGGAACACCACCTTGCCCGGCGTCACCGCCACCTCGCGACCGGGCCTGAAATGTTCGGTGCCGGCAGGCGGCTGTGATGTGGCAAGGCGCATGGCGTCCTGCAGCAGGTTCTGCATGCCGTCGAGCAGGTTGGCACCGCCGGTCCTGACCGTTTCCGCCAGCACCTCGGGGTTGCCCGGCACGAAGTTCGACGGCGAGAACATATCGAGAATCTGCCGCGTCGCGAAGGTCACCACCTGTTCGTGATGTGCGGTCACGCCCGGCACGCCGGTGGTCGCGTTGTGCCACCACTGCTGGTTTAGCAGGAAGCCCTGGTAGATCAGATTGAACGGCCACTGCTGCCATTCTGGCGCGTCGAAGCGCCTGTCCTGCGGCAGCGGCTTGATGAAGGGCTGGTTCGACGTGCCGGCACCGGGCAGCGCGTGCATGCCGAAACGCACCGACTGGCGCCACAGCTTCGTCAGCAGATCCAGCTGCTTGCCGGGCGACATCGACAGATGCGCCAGCCAGTCCATGTAGGCACCGATGATGGACGGCGGCGACAGGCCCTGCGTGAGTTTCGCCAGCCGGGCGTGAAAGGCGCGGTCAACCTCCTCGGTCAGCGCCGGCTCGCCTTCGCCAAACCTGCGTCCGGCCTTCACCTTCTTCGGAAGACTTTTTCTGTCCATGACCTCATCTCGTTTCGGCTGCCGACAGGCACTCCGCCATCGGATCACCCCGGTCGGGGTGTGTCCGCAGCGGCCGTCTGGCCACCGCCGCGGTCGGCGTCGGTCCGTCAGCGCACAGAGGCTGACCGCGCCCGGCAGCCACTGTTCCCACGATAGGCCAGCGTTACGACAGGATGGTTGCGACAGCTCAACTGTGCCTTCGGCACCTTACCGCGTGCTTGCGCCGGCTCACTGCCAGCCGAAGCGCCTGATGTAGAAGCGTTTCATGAAGGTGGTCAGCAGGCAGTAGCCGGCCAGGATGCCGGCCAGCCACGGGAAGTACAGCGCCGGCAGCGCCTGCAGCCTGAAGTATTCGGCCAGCGGCCCCATCGGCAGCCAGATGCCGAAGGTCATGATGACCAGCGTGGTCGCCATCAGCAGGGTCGATGCACGGCTGTCGATGAAGGGCAGCTTCGGCGTGCGGATCATGTGCACGATCAGCGTCTGGGTCAGCAGGCCGACCACGAACCAGCCCGACTGGAACAGCCCCTGCGCTGCCAGCGTGTTCGCGCCGAACACCTGCCACATCACGACGAAGGTGGTGATGTCGAACAGCGAGCTGATCGGCCCGAAGAACACCATGAAGCGGCCGATGTCGTCCGGATTCCACTTCAGCGGACGGGCCACCAGCTCGGCATCCACGTTGTCGAACGGAATGCCGGTCTGCGAAATGTCGTACAGCAGGTTCTGCACCAGCAGCTGCAGCGGCAGCATCGGCAGGAAGGGCAGGAAGGCGCTCGCCACCAGCACCGAAAACACGTTGCCGAAATTCGAGCTGGCGGTCATCCGGATGTACTTCAGCATGTTGCAGAAGGTGCTGCGCCCCTCGACCACGCCTTCGTCGAGCACCAGCAGGCTCTTTTCCAGCAGGATGATGTCGGCCGCCTCCTTCGCGATGTCCACCGCGGTGTCGACCGAAATGCCGATGTCGGCCGCGCGCAGCGCCGGCGCGTCGTTGATGCCGTCGCCCATGAAGCCGACCACATGCCCGCTGGCGCGCAGCGCGCGCACGATGCGTTCCTTGTGCAGCGGCGTGAGCTTGGCGAACACCTGATGCGCGGCCACCGCCTGCGCCAGTTCCACGTCGCCCATGGTCTCGATCCGCGTGCCGGTCAGCACGCGCTCCGCAGGCAGGCCGACCTGGCCGCACACCCGGGCCGTCACCAGTTCGTTGTCGCCGGTCAGCACCTTGACGTCCACGCCATGCCCGGCCAGCGCCTGCAGCGCGGCGGCGGCGGATTCCTTCGGCGGATCGAGGAAGGCGATGTAGCCGATCAGCGTCAGCCCGGCTTCGTCGGCCACCGAATAGGTCGTCTGGTCGGTCGGCAGTTCCTTCATCGCCACCGCCACCACGCGCAGCCCCTGCTCGTTCAGGCCGCGCGTCACCTGCTGCACGCCGGCCAGCCGCGCGGCATCCAGCGGCGCTTCTTCGCCGTCGAGCCGCACACGCGAGCACGCGGCCAGCACCTCTTCCACCGCGCCCTTGCAGATCAGTTCGTGGTGGTGGTCGCGCTCCGACACCACGACCGACATGCGCCGGCGCTCGAAATCGAACGGGATTTCGTCGATCTTGCGGTAGTCCTGCTCCAGCTGCAGTTCGGCATGCAGTTCGACGTGTTCAAGCACCGCACGGTCGAGCAGGTTCTTCAGACCTGTCTGGTAGTGGCTGTTCAGGAAGGCGAAGTTCAGCACTTCGTCCGACTGCCGGCCCAGCGCGTCGATGTGGTGCGCGAGCACGATTCGGTCCTGCGTCAGCGTGCCGGTCTTGTCGGTACACAGCACGTCCATCGCGCCGAAGTTCTGGATCGCGTCGAGCCGCTTGACGATGACCTTCTGGCGCGACAGCTGGACCGCGCCCTTGGCCAGCGTGGAGGTCACGATCATCGGCAGCATTTCCGGCGTCAGCCCGACCGCCACCGACAGCGCGAACAGGAAGGACTCGGTCCAGTCGCCCTTGGTGAAGCCATTGACCAGCAGCACGACCGGCACCATCACCATCGCGAAGCGGATCAGCAGCCAGCTCACGCTGTTGACGCCGGCCTGGAAGGCATTGGGCATGCTGTCGGTCGCGGTCACGCGGGCGGCCAGCGTGCCGAAATAGGTGCTGTTGCCGGTGGCGACCACCAGCGCGGTGGCGGCGCCGGACACCACATTGGTGCCCATGAAGACCAGATTGTCCTGCGCCAGCAGGGCCGCATCGTCGCTGCGGCGATTGACGAATTTCTCCACCGGCAGCGACTCGCCGGTCATTGCCGACTGGGCGACGAACAGATCCTTCGCCGACAGGATCCGGCAGTCCGCCGGAATCATGTCACCGGCCGACAGCACGACCAGATCGCCCGGCACCAGCGCACGCAACGGCACCTCGAGCTTCTGCGCGGCGTGCGGGCCGTCGCCCGGCGCAGCGTCCGCCTCAGGTTCCGGCCTCGACATCCGCCGCAGCACCGTCGCCGTGTTGCCCACCATCGCCTTCAGCCGTTCGGCCGCACGGTTCGACTTGCCTTCCTGCACGAAGCGGATGCCGGTGCTCAGCACGATCATCACGCCGATGACGACCGTGGCCCGGGCATCCTCGGTCAGCCAGGACACCAGCGCCAGCATGCTCAGCAGCAGGTTGAACGGATCCTTGTAGCAGTGCCACAGATGCAGCCAGCCCGGCATCGGCTTCTCGTGCTCGACCTCGTTCGCGCCGAGGTGCGCCAGCCGCGCCGCCGCCTCGCG
>DATCUL010000352.1:0-4061 GCA_036567405.1 Methyloversatilis sp.
GGCTGTTCCAGGGTGCCGGATTGCCGGTACCGAAGTAGGCCAGGCCGGTCTTCGCATCATAGGTGCCGCCGAGCCAGGTTGCCGCGCCGCCAGTCTTCCACAGGTCACCCTGCCAGCTTGCGTTGACGGTACCGCTGATGCCGTTTTCCTTCTTGTTGCCATCGGCGTCGTACGTGTAACCCATGTGGCCTTCGACGGTCGGACGCATCCACACCATCTTGCCGGTCTTCGGATCGCGAGCCTCGACACGGCCGATGATGCCGAACTCGCCGCCCGACACGCCGGTCAGCAGCAGGCCGTTGGCGATGATCGGTGCAGCGGAGAACGAGTAGCCGGCCGTGTATTCGTCGATCTTTTCCTTCCAGACGACCTTGCCGGTGTTCTGGTCGAGGGCGACCAGCTGTGCATCCAGCGTGCCGAAGATGACCAGATTGTCGAACACGGCAGCGCCGCGGTTGATCACGTCACAGCAGGCCATCAGGCCTTCGGGAAGACGATGCTCGTAGCTCCAGAGTTTCTTGCCGGTCTTCGCATCGATCGCGAACAGGCGCGAGTACGAGGCGGTGATGAACATCTTGCCGTTGACGACCAGCGGCTGGGCTTCCTGACCGCGCTGCTTCTCGGCGCCGTAGGAATAGGACCAGGCCGGTACCAGGCGCTTGACGGTCTTCGTGTTGATCTTCGACAGCGGGCTGTAGCGCTGTCCTTCAGTTCCCATACCCCATGACAGGACGTCGCCGGTGCTCTTGGCGTCATTGTCGATGTCCGCCACCGTGACGCCCGCTTGCGTCATGCCGCTCTGCGTCAGTGCTGCAACGATGAGTGCGGCAAATGCCGATCTTTTCATAAGATTTTCTCCTCTGGATCTGAGGTCAGTGATGACCAGCCACCGGTGTGATGACCGTCCTGACCGAGCGTGGAACGCAAGACACATGCCATTTGCGAATGATGACGACGTGAATGCCGTCGGTCGCTGTCGGTCCGGAGTGGAAGTGATCTCAGGGAGGGCCAGATGGAGGGGGTAAGTCGTTGTCGGCAATGAATTTAATCGCCGTCGGTACCGCGCTGACATGGCAGGGGTGATGCGCCGAAAGTAATAGTCAAAATTCTGGTGACGTGTTTTTTTGCAACCAGAAAATCTCTAATTCCGTCCGGATTTCAGACCCCGTTTGTCTGTCGTTCGTCCAGATTTCGAACATTGAAGACACATTTCTTTACCGGATCCTGTCGCTGTCCGGCGACAGAAGACGGGGTCCTGCCGCGCTCAGTCCGTGCAACTGGTGTCCGGTGCAAAGCTGTCTGCGATGATCCGGTCGAGCGACAGGCGGCCGGCGCCGCCGATCGCGAGCGAAACCGATGCCGCGAGCAGTGTCAGACCGAATTCGTAGCCGTTGTTGCTCATGAACAGTCCATTGCCGATATGGACGCTGAATATCGCCACGAGCATCGCGAACGCCAGGGCTGCGGCGGCCGGACGCACCAGCAGACCGATCAGCAGAGCGAGTCCGCCGAAGAACTCCGTGCCGCCGGCGAGCAGTGCCATCAGATGTCCGGGGTGAAGTCCGATTGACTCCATCCATGCGCCGGTGCCGGCAAGGCCGTATCCGCCGAACCAGCCGAACAGCTTCTGCGCGCCATGTGCCGCGAAGATGAGGCCGAGCGGCATGCGTAACGCCAGTGCCGGGTAAGCGCCGTTGCTGGCCGTGATGCGTGTGATCAGTCGGGTGTTCATGTTGTCTCCGTTCGTACATCAATGAGGGTGAATGTGAATTCACTATAAACATTGAGTAACGTGCGGATGGTCAGCTTTGGGCGATGTGATTGATCAAAAAAATTGATCTATATGTCGATAGCTCTGCTGCGGGGGCGCAGTCGGAACAACAGCAAGCCCCGGCTTGAGGCGGTCCGCCCGGCTGGAATGGCTATCCGGATAAGGTGGGTGCCGGGTGGCGGCAAGCGCTGCGCAGCACCCGGACCGGGATGTCAGCGTTTGCCGCTTCCGCCCAGAAGTGCCGCGACCTGACGTTTGGCGCGCTTGCCGCTTGTCGTCGAGGTCGTGTCGGCGCTTTCCGCGTTTGCCGGTGTATTCAGCGATTCGTAGGGTTTGTTGAAGTCGAAGCCGTCGGCCGCGATGGACGGCACCGGTGTGCGGGCCGGGCGCGGCGCGCGCGGTGTGTCGCTGTCACGTGTGCGGGACGAGCGACGCGGCGCCTCGCTGGACCGCGTTTCGCGCTGGCGCACGGCCGTCGGGTCGAAACCTTCCGGTACGGCCGGCTCGATGGTCTTGCGGATCAGCTTCTCGATGTCGGCCACGCGACCGCGCTCTTCCGGCGCCATCAGAGAAATGGCCTCGCCGCTGCGGCCGGCGCGCCCAGTGCGGCCGATCCGGTGTACGTAATCTTCTGCGTTGTGCGGCAGTTCGAAGTTGATGACGAAGGGCAGGTCCTCGATGTCCAGACCGCGCGCGGCGACGTCGGTCGCCACCAGCACGCGCACGGCGCCGCTCTTGAATGCGTCCAGCGCCTCGGTGCGCTGCTGCTGGCTCTTGTCGCCGTGGATGGCGTCAGCCGCGATGCCCTGGCGCACCAGGTGGTGGGCCAGTCGGCTGGCGCCGAACTTGGTGTTCACGAACACCAGCGCCTGGCGCGTCACATAGCTTTCCTGCGTCAGCAGATGGGTCAGCAGTGCGCGCTTGTCGTCGGTGGAACAGGCGTGCACGCGGTGCGTGATCGTGTCGGCGGTCGCGTTGCGGCGCGCCACTTCGATCAGCTGCGGATCGCGCAGCATGGCCTGGGCCAGCTTCTTGATCTCTTCGGAGAAGGTGGCCGAGAACAGCAGGCTCTGCCGTTGCGTCGGCAGCAGTGCCAGGATGCGCTTGATGTCCGGGATGAAACCCATGTCCAGCATGCGGTCGGCTTCGTCGAGCACCAGCATCTGTACCTGGCCCAGATTGACCGACTTGCCTTCGACGTGGTCGAGCAGGCGCCCGGGCGTGGCGACGACGATTTCGCGTCCCTGACGCAGTTCCGCCACCTGCGCCTTCATGTCCACACCGCCGTAGATGCAGACCGAGCGCAGCGGCAGGTGCTTGGAGTAGGTGCGCACGCTTTCATGCACCTGCATCGCCAGTTCGCGCGTCGGGCAGACGATCAGTGCGCGCACCGGGTGACGCGCCGGCGAAGGCGAGCTGCTGGCGTGCGGGGCCAGCCTCTGCAGCAGCGGCAGCGTGAAGCTGGCGGTCTTGCCGGTGCCGGTCTGGGCACCGCCCATGACGTCGCGGCCGGCCAGCACGACCGGAATGGCCTGGGCCTGGATCGGCGTGGGTTCGGTATAGCCTGTGTCTGCGACAGCGCGCAGCAGTTCGGGGATCAGCCCGAGGTCTTCAAACGACATGTATGCGAAGCTCTTTGTGTAAGGACTTCCGCCTGGCATGCCGGTTCAGGCTGGGGAAATCGGTTCCGGAAAACCCGGCGCGAAGGCGCGCAGCCTGATGGCGTACGCGGATGTCGAGCCCGGGGCGCAGGCGCCTGGGCGGGGGAAGTGGGGATCGTGCCGGGATTCCGGCCGGATCGGAAACTCCGGGCCGCGCCATAACCGGCGAGGCGACTGCATCGACATTATCGCACAGTGCGCCCCGCGCCTCTCAGCGGCGTCGCCGGGCGGACGCCGACTTGCCCGGCACGCCGAGATAGCCGGTCACTTCCTCGCGGTCGTGGTAGAGCTGGCGAAAGCGGAGCTCGTGCTTCCTGTCGACCGATTCGAGCGCTTCGGCGATCAGGTCCGAGCAGATCTGCAGTTCGTCGTAGCGCCGCTTCATCGGCAGCTTGAGGTTGAATATCGCGTGCTGGCACAGGCCCTGCGCCACCCAGCGCGCGACCAGCGCGGCCACGCGGCGCGGCTGCTCGACCATGTCGCAGACCAGCCAGTCGACCGGCTTGCGCGGCACGAAGCGGAAGCCGTCTTCGCGCTTGTGGCGCACCAGACCGGTTTCCAGCAGCTCCGGCTTCATCGGGCCGTTGTCCACCGCGGTAACCTCGAAATGGCGCGACACGAGCTGCCAG
>DATCUL010000353.1:0-3431 GCA_036567405.1 Methyloversatilis sp.
CGAACTCGCGCCGGCGCGCTGGACGCTGATGCCGTCCGACACGGCGATTCAACCGCTGCTCGTGGGCGGCAACGCCGAAGCGCTGGCACTCGCGGCGCACCTGCTCGAACGCGGTGTCTGGGTGCCTGCGATCCGTCCGCCGACCGTGCCTGCGGGTACGGCACGCCTGCGCATTTCGCTCAGCGCCGCGCATTCGACGGACGACGTGGCGGTGCTGTGCAGTGCGCTGATCGAGGCGGGCAATGACTGAGACTGAGCCCCTGGTCTGCCGGCGCTTCGGCGAAGATGGCCCGCGTGTCGCCTTGCTGCACGGCTGGGGCTGGGACGGGCGCCTGATCGAACCGGTCTCGCAGGCGCTGGGCGAGCGTTGCCGGGTGTTCCAGCCCGATCTCCCGGGTTATGGCATGAACCGGGGCCGCTCCAGCGACAGCTTCGAACACTGTGTGCAACAGCTGGCCGCCACGCTGCCCGACGTCGATGTGCTGGTCGGCTGGTCGCTTGGCGGACTGCTTGCGCTGGCCTGGGCGGCGCGTGCGCCGGTCTGCAAGGTGGCGCTGATCGCGGCGTCGCCCTGCTTCGTGCAGAGGTCGGATTGGCCGGACGGCATGGCGATGGAGCGCTTCGAGGCCTTCGCCGGCGCGGTCGACGAGCAGCCGCAGCGCGCACGCATGCGCTTCGCGGCGCTGGCGGCACTGGGTGACGGCGATCCGCGCGTGGCGCGCGGCGCGATGTCGTCTCTGATAGAGCAGCCACCGCTGCCGTCGTCGCAGGCCTTGGGCCAGGGACTGGACTGGCTGCGCGATCAGGACATGCGCGAGACGATGCGTGCGGTGTCTGCCGAACTGATGTGCCTGCACGGCGAGCAGGACCGCGTAATCGAGGCCGCTGCGGCCCGGGCGGCGGCGGACGCCGGTTCGGCGCGCTGGCTGTGCGTGCCGGGTGCCGCACATCTGCCCTGGCTGCATGGCGGTCTGCCCGAACTGTGTGACTGGGTGACGGCCGATGTCTGAGCGTTCGGCGGTCCGGCGGGCCTTTTCCCGCGCGGCGGCGCGCTATGGTGCGGCGGCAGGGCTGCAGCGCGTGGTGTCGGACCATCTGCTCGACCTGCTGCCGGACGTCGAAGCCCGCCGGGTGCTCGATCTGGGGTGCGGCATCGGCTTCGCGTCGGGCGCGCTCGCGGCCCGCTACCCGGATGCGCAGGTGATCGCCGCCGATTTTTCGCCCGGCATGCTGGGCGCGCACGAGGCCGCATCGTCCTGTCTGCGCGTCTGCGCCGACGCGCACCGGCTGCCGTTTGCCGATGCCGGCATCGACCTGATCTTTTCCAGCCTGATGCTCCAGTGGTGTGATCTGCCGCGTGCACTGTCCGAATGTGCCCGGGCGTTGCGACCGGAGGGTGTCATCTGCTTCAGCACCGTATTGAACGGATCGCTGCGCGAAATCGATGCCGCGTTTGCCGGGGTCGACCATCACCGCCATACCGTGGTTTTCCCCGCGGTGGCGCGGGTGCGTGAAGCGCTCGCCTTGGCCGGCTTTGGCGTCGAGCAGATCGAGCAGGCGACGCGCGTCGAACATTTCGCTGACGCGCGCAGCCTGATGCAGTCGATCCGCGATATCGGCGCCTCGCGCGTGCCGGTCGATGGGCGCCGGGCGCTGCTCGGACGCGCCGCGCTCAGATGCGTGTATGACCGCCTTGAATCGCTGCGCACGGCGCAGGGCATTCCGCTCAGCTATCAACTGGTCTGGATCTCGGCACGCAAGACGGGGCCGGATGGAGTATGCGGGCAATGACTGCAGTGAATGCTCATTTCGTGGTCGGCACCGACACCGGTGTCGGCAAGACATTGGTCAGTTGCGCGCTCGTGCGGGCGCTGCGCAATCGCGGCATCGCGGCGGTCGGCATGAAGCCGGTGGCCTCGGGTGCCTGGCGCGATGCCGACGGAGGCCGGCACAGCGAGGATGCCGACGCGCTGTCGGCGGTCAGCGCGCCCGGCCATGCGTCATCGCTGACCAACCCCTATCTGTTCGACGCACCGCTGGCACCGCATGTCGCGGCGCGCATGGAAGGCCGGCAGATCGATCCGGGTCTTATAAGAGAGGCATTTGCCAGGCTGTGTGCCGACGCCCGGCACGTCGTGGTCGAGGGTGTCGGCGGATTCATCGTGCCGCTGACCGATGACTACACGATGGCGGATCTGGCGCAGGATCTCGGTGCGCCGCTGGTGCTGGTGGTCGGTCTGAGACTGGGTTGCATCAATCACGCGCTGCTGACGGCAGAAGCGATTCGCGCAAGAGGGCTGCGACTGGCCGGCTGGGTCGCGAACTGCTCCGCCGAAGGCATGCTGGCGCAGGAAGCATCGATCGCCGCACTGGCCTCGAGACTGGGGGCGCCGCTGCTGGGCGTGGTTCCGCATCTGGTGTCTCCCGACCCCGCCGTGGCCGCAGCGGCACTCGACCTCGACGCGATTCTTTCGATTTCCTGATGAATTTTTTTGTTTTAGGGTTTGACAGACGGGGCAACGCTCACCATAATCGCGGGCTCGCTCGTCGCTGGAGGGGTTCCCGAGCGGTCAAAGGGATCAGACTGTAAATCTGACGGCACTGCCTTCGAAGGTTCGAATCCTTCCCCCTCCACCACAACCTTCTGTTCGAGAAGGGTTTGTGCGGTGGCGACAGTGAGACAAGTAGGGTGAAGTACAGGTAAAAACGCAGTGGCAGGCGCGCGGTGTTCGGTATCCGGGCTGTGCGCCGGTTGTGCGGAGCGGTTTGGCGGGAGTAGTTCAATGGTAGAACCTTAGCCTTCCAAGCTAATGACGCGGGTTCGATTCCCGTCTCCCGCTCCACCGGTCGGGTCTTCTGCTGGCAGTCATCTGCCTGCTGGCCAGGCAAAGAGTTTCAGTGCCCATGTAGCTCAGTGGCAGAGCACTCCCTTGGTAAGGGAGAGGTCGGCAGTTCAATCCTGCCCATGGGCACCACAGGTTTTGGCGTGCGGCATCCTGGTGGCAACTGAGGGTGTCAGTCGAGGTTTGACGCAGATCTCAATTAAGTAACCAAGGTGATCGAAAATGGCAAAGGGAAAGTTTGAGCGCACCAAGCCGCACGTGAACGTGGGGACGATTGGTCACGTGGATCATGGCAAGACGACGCTGACGGCGGCGATCACGACGATCCTGTCGAAGAAGTTCGGCGGTGAGGCGAAGGCGTACGATCAGATTGACGCGGCGCCGGAAGAGAAGGCACGGGGCATCACGATCAACACCGCGCACGTCGAGTACGAAACGGCAACGCGCCACTACGCGCACGTTGACTGCCCGGGTCACGCCGACTACGTGAAGAACATGATTACGGGTGCAGCGCAGATGGACGGCGCGATCCTGGTGTGCTCGGCCGCTGACGGCCCGATGCCGCAGACGCGCGAACACATCCTGCTG
>DATCUL010000354.1:0-2434 GCA_036567405.1 Methyloversatilis sp.
ACCTGCCGGCGCGAACCGGGCACACCGTGACAGAGGATGACCGGATAACCGAACGGATCACCGTATTCGGCCCAGGCCAGACGCCGGCCGTCCGGCAGCCGCATGCTGCGTTCATCCACTCGCTGGTCCGCCTGACGACGAAGAGGTCAAGCGAACAAGTCTGAGCGCCGAATGTTGCAGATTCGGGAAACGCCCACGCTCCTGCGTCGCGATCCCTCACGCCGAGCAACCGGGGTATTCGCGAGCAATGCCCGCTCCCACAGAAAAGCGTCGCGGCGCCAAGAAATGCCGCGATGCCGCCGTGACCATCGCGATGCCCCCTGTAGGAGCGACCCATGGTCGCGATCCCGCGCGCCGATCGACGGGGACGTTCGCTAGTACGGCCCGCGCCCGTCTCCTCATGCGAACCGCTCGATCAGGGCTGATCCAGGCTGCCCATCGAATGCGGCCAGGTGACGACGCCCCAGGGCAGCTTCTTGTCGGCAACGCGGCCGCTCACTTCGAGCGTGGCGGCATCGACAACGACCAGCGCGTCCGAACGGCCGCAGGCCACGAGTATCCGGCTGTCGTCCGGCGTGAAGCTGAAGTGCCAGCAGCGATCCGCCTCCAGCGCGACATCCTTGACCTTCTCGAAGGTTTTCCCGTCATACACCTCGAGCGCCTTCGAGCGCGAGGTGGCGACAAAGAGCCGCTCGCCCTTGCGGTCGAACGACACACCATACGGTGCCAGACCGGTCGGCACCGCCTTCACCGGTGCGAGCTTGTCGTCGAGTACCAGGAAGGTGTTGCCGAATTCCAGCGTGACGACATAGGTCTTGCCGTCGGGCGACACCTTGACGCCACGCGGCCGGGCGCCGTAAGGCGTGGTGTCGACCTTCTTCAGCAGCTTGCCGCTCCTGATGTCGTGCAGCGTCAGCGTGTTGTCGGCTTCGTTGGTCACGACCAGACGCTTGCCGTCGGGCGTGAATTCGATGCCTTCGGTTTCCGGGCCGCCGATGATGTTGCGCACCACCTTGCCGCGTTTCAGGTCGATCACCGCGATCTTCGCCGGTTCCTTGTCGCCGTCGTCGTCATCGTGGCCACCCGCCTTGCCCGCGGCGGCGTCCTTGCCCTCCTCCTTCTTGCCGTCTTCCTTCTTCTCGCCACCGGCCTTGGGCGGCGGCGCCAGCTTCGACGCCGGTTCGAAGGACACGAAGGCCATGTCGCCGCGCACGCGGACGAATTCCGGATTCTTGCCGATCGCGATTCGGCGGGTCACCTTGCCCGAGGCGATGTCGATCAGCGCGATGTCGCCCGATTCGCGCACCGCAACCACCAGTGTCCGGCCCTTGTCGGCCAGACCGAGGCCGCGCGGCACCTTGCCGCCGACATCCAGTTCGCCGGTGACTTCCATCTTCGCCAGATCGACGATGGACACGCCACCTTCCTGATTGCTGACGTAGGCCGTGCCTTCGGCACGCACCAGACCGGCACCGGCGAACAGCGTGAACAGGGCGGCCGAAAGCAGGCCGCGCATTGCGGATTTCACTTGCATGGGGATTCCTCCTCGTTTCTTTTCGGGTGCCGAACGGGCAGACGCGCAGTATAGAGAGCGCACCAGCGCCGCCGGTTCAGGAAATCCGCGAATTTTCCCGACCGGGCGAGCCGGATCAAGGGAAATCCTCCCGCTGGCGACGGACGCCGGGCACCGCGTTTCGCCGCGGGTTTGCTGCCTCAGCCGGTACAATGCAGGGTTTTCCGCAATCCGGGCCCGAAACATCATGGAAGCAGAACGCCTCAACGCCATCGCCAACCACCTGACCGACCTGCAGTCGCGGGCCGGCGAACTGCGGAGGTATCTTTGACTTCGATGCCAAGGCATCGCGGCTCGAGGAAGTAGAGCGCGCACTGGAAGACCCCTCGGTCTGGAGCGATACCGCCCGCGCGCAGGAACTGGGCAAGGAAAAGCACGCGCTGGAAGCCGTGGTCCGTGCGCTGGAATCGATCGACGCACGCCTGGGTGACGCGCGCGAACTGTTCGAACTGGCACGCGAGGAAGCCGACGAGGACACGGTGGTCGCCATCGAGGCCGACAAGGCGACGATCGAGGCCGACGTCGCCGGACTCGAATTCCGCCGCATGTTCAACAACCCGCAGGATCCGGCGCACTGCTTCCTGGAAATCCAGGCCGGCGCCGGCGGCACCGAGGCACAGGACTGGGCGTCGATGCTGCTGCGCATGTATGTGCGCTACTGCGAACGCAAGGGCTTCGACGTCGAGGTGCTGGAAGAGTCCGAAGGCGACGTGGCCGGCATCAAGAGCGCGACCATCAAGGTCAGCGCCGAATACGCCTACGGCACGCTGCGCACCGAGACCGGCATCCACCGGCTGGTGCGCAAGAGCCCGTTCGACTCCGGGGCGCGCCGCCACACCAGCTTTTCCAGCGTGTTCGTCT
>DATCUL010000355.1:0-3930 GCA_036567405.1 Methyloversatilis sp.
GTCGACACCGCAGCCGCCGCGGCAGGCGCTGCTGCCGGAGCGGGCGCTGCGGCAGCAGCCGGTGCAGCGGCGGTCGCCTTGGCTTCGGTGTCGATCTGCGCGATCAACTCGTTGCTGGTGACCGATGCGCCATCCTGCTTGATGATGGCGACCAGCACGCCGGCGTCCGGCGCCGGCGTCTCGAGCACGACCTTGTCGGTTTCGATGTCGATCAGGTTTTCGTCGCGGGCGACGGATTCACCGATTTTCTTGTGCCAGCGCACGAGAGTGGCTTCGGCCACGGATTCGGAAAGCTGGGGAACCTTCACTTCGATAAGCATTTGGTCTTGTCTCCCTGACGGGGGCGCTTCAGCGCCCCACTCCTGTGGTGAACGCGGCTTCGATCACGGTCTTCTGTTGCGCCACGTGCTTGGCGTTGTATCCGACCGCCGGCGATGCGGACGCCGGCCTGGCAACGAGTTCGAGCTTGATGTCGCTTCCGACCGCACGTCCCAGGTGCTGACGCGAGATCAGCCAGTACCACATGCCCTGGTTGCGCGGCTCTTCCTGACACCAGGTGACACCGCTGATGTTCGGGTAACGGGCAATCTGGGCTGCCACTTCGTCCGCCGGGAAGGGATAGGGCTGTTCGAGGCGCACCAGCGCCACGTTCTTGATGCCCTGGGCGCGGCGATAGGCCAGCAACTCGTAGTAGATCTTGCCGCTGCACATGACGACGCGCTCGACTGCCTTGTCGTCCAGATCATCCACCTCGGCGATGACCGGCTCGAAGCGACCGGTCGACAGTTCGTCCAGCGTCGACACGGCGTCCTTGTGACGCAGCAGCGACTTCGGCGTGATGATGACCAGCGGCTTGCGCACCTTGCGCAACATCTGGCGGCGCAGCAGATGGAAGATCTGTGCCGGCGTGCTCGGAATCGTGACCTGCCAGTTGTTCTCGGCACACAGCTGCATGTAACGCTCGATGCGTGCCGAAGAGTGCTCCGGCCCCTGACCTTCGTAGCCGTGAGGCAGCATCATGGTCAGACCGCTCAGGCGGCCCCACTTGGCTTCGCCCGACGCGATGAACTGGTCGAACACGACCTGCGCGCCGTTGGCGAAGTCGCCGAACTGCGCTTCCCATACGACCAGCTCGTTCGGCTCGGTCGTCGAGTAGCCGTATTCAAAGGCCAGAACGGCTTCTTCGGACAGCACCGAGTCGACGATGAGACACGGCGCCTGATTGTCCTGCAGTCGCTGCAGCGGCATGTAGTTGCCACTGTCCCACTTCTCACGCTTCTGGTCGTGCAGCACGGCATGGCGGTGGAAGAAGGTGCCGCGACCGACGTCCTCACCCGAAATGCGCACGCCGTAGCCCTCGACCAGCAGGGTCGCGTAGGCGAGGTTCTCGCCCATGCCCCAGTCCACCGGCAGATCGCCCTGCGCCATGGCGCGGCGGTCGTCGATGATCTTCTGCACACGCGAATGCAGCGTGAAGTCCTCCGGTATCGCAGTCAGGCGCTGCCCCAGACGGACCAGCTCCTCCTTCGGCACGCGGGTGTCGCACACGTCGGTGTACGGCTGCTTCAGGAACGGCGTCCAGTCCGTGGCGTAACGTCGCTGATGGTTGGTCAGCACCGGATTCTGTGCCAGACGGCCTTCGTCAAGCGCGGCACGGTAGTCGGCGATGATCTGTTCCGGCGTGGTCTCGCCGATGACGCCCTGCGTGATCAGCCGGTCGGCATACAGCTTGCGTGTGCCCGGATGCGCGGCGATCTTCTTGTACATCAGCGGCTGCGTCACCATCGGCTCGTCCTGCTCGTTGTGACCGAGCTTGCGATAGCAGATGATGTCGATGACCACGTCCTTCTTGAATTCGGCACGGAATTCCATCGCCAGCTTGGTCACGAAGGCCACTGCCTCCGGATCGTCGCCATTGACGTGGAAGATCGGCGCCTCGATCATCTTGAAGATGTCGGTGCAGTACAGAGACGAACGGTAGTCGCGCGGATCGGACGTGGTGAAGCCGATCTGGTTGTTCACGATGATGTGAACGGTGCCGCCGACGCCATAGCCGCGCGTCTGCGAGAAGTTCAGCATTTCCTGATTGACGCCCTGTCCGGCGACGGCGGCGTCACCGTGCAGGATGACCGGCACCACCTGCGTGCCGCTGCGGTCGCCGCGGCGGCGCTGACGCGCATAGACCGAGCCGACCACCACCGGATTGACGATTTCCAGGTGCGACGGATTGAAGGCCAGCGTCAGATGCACCGGACCTGCGGGCGTCGAGACGTCGGACGAGAAACCCATGTGGTACTTGACGTCACCGGCCGACAGATCGGACGCGGCCTTGCCCTCGAATTCCGAGAACAGCATCGACGGCGCCTTGCCCAGCGTATTGACCAGCACGTTCAGGCGACCGCGGTGGGCCATGCCGATGACGATTTCCTGAATGCCCTGGCCTGCGGCCACGCGGATCAGTTCGTCCATCGCGACGATGGTCGATTCACCGCCTTCGAGCGAGAAGCGTTTCTGACCGACGTACTTGGTGTGCAGGTAACGCTCGAGCGTTTCGGCCGCGGTCACGCGCTCGAGGAAACGCGTACGGTCCTGCGCCGAGTAGCCGTAATTGCCACGCATCGGCTCGAGGCGCGCCTGAATCCAGCGCTTCTGGGCGATGTCGGTCATGTACATGTATTCGGCGCCGACACTGCCACAGTAAACCTGCCTGACCGCTTCGAGGATTTCGCGCAGGCTGGCGCGGTCTTCCGGCGGGAACTGGAACGAGCCGGTACTGAAGGTGTCGCCCAGATCGGCTTCGGTGAAGCCGTAATGCGAAGGTTCGAGCTCGGAAATGTCCGGCCGCTCGGCACGCTTCAGCGGATCAAGCTGCGCCCAGCGGTTTCCGAGGAAACGGTAGGCGTTGATCATCTGCAGCACCCCGACCTGGCGCTTGTCCTCGCCGGCGGCCGAAGCGGCACGCACGGGACCGCGCTTGGCCAGCTCGGCGAACGAGGCGACCACGGGCGCATGCGCCACATCGGAAGCCGCACCGGGAAGGTTCTGCAGGGATTCGAAATAGGTTCGCCAGGAATCGGGTACCGATCCGGGATTGGCGAGATAGGACTCGTACAGCTCCTCGACGAAAGGCGCATTGCCTCCGAAAAGGTACGAATGACTCAACATCTGCATCATGACTCGCTCCTCCGCCCGGAATGTCCCGGGCTAGTTGTCGCGACTTTCACGCGGTCGGGCCACGCGCCACCAGTCGTGTCGCGCGCCCTGCCGTTTCGTGAAAACTCGGGAATGCCTCCTGCATTGCGGTTTTCTTTCTTCACCCTGCAGTCTTCCGCAAGACTGCAGGGTTGTTCCAGACTCAGCGCGGCTTGACGTCGCGACGTGCCGGGCCGACATAAAGCTGGCGCGGACGGCCGATCTTGTATTCCGGATCGGTGATCATTTCGTTCCACTGCGTGATCCAGCCGATGGTGCGAGCCATCGCGAAGATGCAGGTGAACATCGACGTCGGGATGCCGAGCGCCTTCTGCACGATGCCGGAGTAGAAGTCGACGTTCGGGTAGAGCTTCTTCTCGATGAAGTACTCGTCTTCCAGTGCGATCCGCTCCAGTTCCATCGCCAGCTTGAACAGACGATCGTTCTGCAGGCCGAGTTCGGTCAGCACTTCATGACAGGTCTGGCGCATCAGCTTGGCGCGCGGGTCGAAGTTCTTGTACACGCGGTGACCGAAGCCCATCAGCTTGAAGCTGTCGTTCTTGTCCTTGGCGCGCTTGATGTACTCGGGAACGCGCGACACGTCACCGATTTCTTCCAGCATTTCCAGGCAGGCTTCATTCGCACCGCCGTGTGCCGGGCCCCACAGACAGGCAATGCCGGCCGCCATGACGGCGTAAGGGTTGGCGCCCGACGAACCGGCCAGACGGACGGTCGAGG
>DATCUL010000356.1:0-3716 GCA_036567405.1 Methyloversatilis sp.
ACCGTCCGATGCTCAATTTCGTTGCCGTTGGAGCAGGCGCCGCCGTCGGCGCGTGGGTGCGCTGGGCTCTGGCGCTGGCCATCAATCCGCTGTTCGCGAGCTTTCCGCTCGGCACCTGGTCGGCCAACCTGATCGGCGGCTTCCTGATGGGCGTGGTGCTGGGCCTGATGCATGCGGTGCCCGACCTGTCGACCGAAATGAAGCTGCTGCTGACCACCGGTTTCCTCGGCGGGCTGACCACGTTTTCGAGCTTTTCCGGCGAAGTGTTCTCGATGATGCAGCGCGGCCACTTCGGCTGGGCCGGCTTCACCGTGCTCGCCCATGTCGTCGGATCCCTGTTCATGACCGCACTCGGCTGGTGGGCGTGGCATCGCTTTTCCGGTTGAACCGGCAAAGCGGGATGCAAGTTACAAGCTGCAAGATTCAAGACGGGGTGCGGGACAAGTCTTGCGGGGTTCTCCCTGCATCTTGCGTCCTGCGCCTTGCATCTGCCCAATGACCGATATCGATTTCCTGCTCGAAACCTGCATGAGCCGTGATGCGGCGGCGATTTCGCGTGCGCTGCGCGATCTGCCGCCGGCCCTGCGCGCGCCGGACAAGTGGCCGGCAAGGCTGACCGAACGCATCGCAGTATCGCAGGCAAAGGTGGCGGCTCGCCGCGCCTCGGCGCCCAAGGTCGACTACCCGGAAGAATTGCCGGTATCGGCCCGGCGCGACGAGATCGCGGCCGCACTGCAGGCGCATCAGGTGGTCATCGTCTGCGGCGAGACCGGCTCCGGCAAGACCACGCAGCTGCCCAAGTTGTGCCTCGAACTGGGCCGCGGCGCGCGTGGCCTGATCGGGCACACGCAGCCGCGTCGCATCGCGGCGCGTGCCACTGCCGACCGTGTGGCGAAGGAACTGAACGTGCCGCTCGGCCGCGAGGTCGGTTTCGCCATCCGCTTTACCGACCGCACCTCGGAAGACAGCCGCATCAAGCTGATGACCGATGGCATCCTGCTGGCCGAGACGCAGCGCGACCGCTGGCTGGCGACCTACGACACGCTCATCATCGACGAGGCGCACGAGCGCAGCCTGAACATCGACTTCCTGCTCGGCTATCTGCGTCAGGTGCTGCCGCGCCGGCCCGACCTCAAGGTGATCGTCACCTCGGCCACGCTGGATGCCGAGCGCTTCGCCAATCACTTCGCGCAGAACGGCAAGCCGGCGCCGGTGATCGAGGTCAGCGGCCGGCTGTACCCGATCGAGATGCGCTGGCGGCCGTTCGAGGCACAGAAGGAGCGCGATCTGTACGACGCGGTGGCCGATGCGGTAGACGAAGCCTTCTCGACCGGACCCGGCGACGTGCTGGTGTTCATGCCGGGCGAGCGCGAAATCCGCGAATGCACTGAGACGCTGCGCAAGCACCACATGCGGCTGCCCGGCGTGAAGCCGGAGGTGCTGGCGCTGTATGCGCGGCAGTCGGCGCAGGAACAGTCGCGCGTGTTCCAGGGCTCGAACGGCCGGCGCGTGATCCTCGCCACCAACGTTGCCGAAACCTCGCTGACGGTGCCGGGCATCCGCTATGTGGTGGACACCGGGTTGGCCCGCGTCAAGCGCTACAGCTACCGCAACAAGGTCGAACAGCTGCAGGTCGAGGCGATCGCGCAGTCGGCCGCGAAGCAGCGCGCCGGCCGTTGCGGCCGGGTGTCCAGCGGCGTGTGTTTCCGGCTGTACGACGAGGCCGACTTCAATCAGCGGCCGGCGCATACCGATCCGGAAATCCTGCGGTCGTCGCTGGCCGGCGTCATCCTGCGCATGAAGTCGCTCGGCCTGGCCGACGTCGAGGAATTCCCCTTCATCGACCGCCCGGCGCCGCGCGCCATCGCCGACGGCTACCAGCTGCTGCAGGAACTGGGCGCGGTGGACGAAGCGCGCGACCTGACCGCACTGGGACGCGAACTGTCGAAGCTGCCGGTCGATCCGCGCGTCGCGCGCATGGTGCTGGCGGCACGCGATCAGGGTGCGCTGAAGGAGGTGCTCATCATCACCGCCGGGCTGTCGGTGCAGGATCCGCGCGATCGTCCGGAAGAGCGGGCCGGTACCGCCGATCAGGCGCATGCGAAGTTCGCCGACGAGCGCAGCGAATTCCTGTGGTACCTGAAGGCCTGGGCGGCGTTCGACGAGGTGTGGCATCACCAGTCGCAGGCCAAGCAGCGGGAGTGGTGCCGCGCCAACTTCCTGAACTGGATGCGCATGCGCGAGTGGCGCGACGTGCACACCCAGCTGCACACACTGTGCGCCGAACACGAGTGGAAGGAAAACGAGCTGCCGGCCGCGTTCGAGCCGCTGCATCGTGCGCTGCTCGCGGGGCTGCTCGGCAACCTCGGTCTGCGCATCGAGGACGCGCGCGCTGGCGAGCCGCCGTATCTGGGCGCGCGCGGCATCAAGTTCTGGCCGCACCCCGGCTCGGCGCTGGCGAAGAAGGGCGGCAAGTGGATCATGTGCGCCGAACTGGTCGAAACGACGCGGCTGTTCGCGCGCTGCATCGCGCGCATCGAACCGGAATGGGTGGAGGAGGTCGGCGCCCATCTGCTGCGCCGCTCGACCTACGAGCCGCACTGGTCGAAAAGCCGCGGCGAAACCGTTGCCTGGGAGCGCGGTGTCATCCACGGCATCACGCTGTATGCGAAGCGGGCGGTGCAGTACGGCAAGTCGGATCCGGTTCTGGCGCGCGAACTGCTGATCCGCGAGGGTCTGGTCAATGGCGACGTGACCGACATCGCGCTCAGGCAGATGAAGTTCCTGCAGCACAACCTCGATCTGATCGCGCAGATCGAGCGGCTGGAGGAAAAGCAGCGCCGGCAGGATCTGCTGGTCGATGAATCGCTGATCCATGCCTTCTATGAATCGGTCGTGCCGCAGGACGTGATCGACCTGCGCGGTTTCGAGCGCTGGCGGCGCGACGCCGAGCGCGAGAACCCGAAGCTGTTGTATCTCACGCGCGAACAGCTGATGCGGCACGAAGCGGCCGGCGTCAGCAGCGAGCGCTTCCCGGCGAAGATGGATCTGCTCGGGCAGCGGCTGAAGCTCGAATACAGGCACGAGCCGGGCGCGGCCGACGATGGCGTCACGCTGGGCGTGCCGCTCGCGCTGCTGAACCAGATTCCCGCCGCCAGGCTGGACTGGCTGGTGCCCGGCCTGCTGGAGGAGAAGGTGTTGCAGCTCGCGAAGACGATTCCGCCGAAGCTGCGCCACCGGCTGCAGCCGGTGGTCGCCTTCGTCGCGGAATTCGTCGAGCAGGAGCACGACACGTCGGAGCCGCTGGTGAAGGCACTGGCACGCGCGATCGAACTGCGCGTCAGCCTCAAGCTGCCGCCGGATGCGATCCGCGCGGAAAACCTGCCGGCCCACCTGATCATGAATGTAAGGGTGATCGACGAACACGGGCGTGTGCTCGGCCAGTCGCGCAATCTGGCCGAACTGCGCACGCGGCTCAAGGACGAGGTGGCGCGTCGCTTCGAAGCGGCCAGCATCGCGCTGCCGGCTGCGACGCCGGTGCCGCAGGCGTCATCACCGGTGACTGCACCGGCTGAAGCAAGGATGCCGGAAACGAAGCCGGCGACTGCACGCGGCAGAATGGCCGACGCGCTGGCCGCGCTCGGCGCACGCGATGTGGTGGCGAAGGCGCCGGTGCAGCCGTCGTCCCGGAAGGGCGGTGCCCAAGCGCCTGTCCC
>DATCUL010000357.1:0-8785 GCA_036567405.1 Methyloversatilis sp.
GGCTTCCAGCTGGACCATGTGGCCCTGACCCGGCAGCACCTTCACGGTCGCACCCGGAATCGCACTGGCATGCGACGCCGGAATGATGCGGTCGTGCTCGCCCCAGATCACCAGGACCGGCTTGCCGCTCGCCGCGGACGCCAGCTGCTCCGACTGGACGCCACCGGCGAACAGCCCGGCGGACAGCCTGGTCAGCGCCGCATCGACACCTTCGAGACGCTTGTACTTGAGCATGTCGTCGATCATCGAGCGGGTGACCAGATCGGCGTCCGAGTAAAGCTGCTGGAGCACCGGCTTGAAGGCATTGCGCGATGCCGCCGCGACGAATCCGTCGATGTAGTCGCCGTTGATTTCCGCGCCGAGGCCGGCGCTGGCGATCAGCGACAGCGACTTCACCTTCTGCGGCGCCCGGCGTGTCACGGCCAGACACACACCGCCGCCCATCGAGTGCCCGGCCAGATGCGCGCACTCGATGCCGACGGCGTCCATGAAGCCGACCACGACTTCAGCCAGTCCATCAAGCGAAGCAATGCCGGTGTCCTTGGTCGAACTGCCGTGACCCGGCAGATCGAGCGCATACACCGCACGCGACGCCGACAGCGGCTCGTGGTTGAACAGCCAGTTGTTGAGGTCGCCGCCAAAGCCGTGGATCAGCAGCAGCGGCACCGTGCCCGCCGTGTCCGTACCCAGCTTCAGATAGCGCAGCTGCACGGCACCGACCTGCACCGTCTGCGTCTGCGGACCGGCGTCGGCTTCGTCTTCGGTGGGCGGCACGAACTCGGCCTGGAAGCGCGTGACCAGGTCATCGATCAGCTCGTCCGACACATCCGCATCGGCGATGACACCGAGCAGTGCGCCGACCGGCAGCACCTCATCGGGCTGCGCAACCAGGCGGCGCAGCACACCGCTGGTCGCGGCTTCGACCGCGCCGGAAATCTTCTCGCTCTCGACCTCGACGATTTCCTCGCCGGGGTTGATCGTGTCACCGACGTCCTTCAGCCACAGATTGACCTTTCCTTCCTGCATCGAAAGGCCCCACTTGGGCATGGTGACGGTAAATATTGCAGACATCAGCGGTACTCCTTGACCTTCATCACGGCCTCTTCGATGCGGGCCGGACTCGGGATGTAAAGCTCTTCAAGCGAAGCGGCGAACGGCACCGGCACGTGCGGTGCAGTCACCATCTGGATCGGTGCCTTCAGTGCGCCGAAGGCTTCCTGGGCGATGAAGCCGGAAATGTCCGACGCCATGCTGCAGCGCGGATGCGACTCATCGACCACCACCAGGCGGCCGGTACGCTCGACGCTTTCGAGAATGGTGTCGGTGTCGAGCGGCGAGGTCGTGCGCGGATCGATGATTTCGCACTGGATGCCACGCTTGCGCAGGCTGGCGGCGGCGTCCTTCGCGTAATTGACCATGCGGCCCATCGCCACGATGGTCACGTCGTCGCCCTCCTGCACCACGGCGGCTTCGCCGAACGGAACGACGTAGCTTTCCTCCGGCACCTCGCCTTCCATCGTGTACAGCGCCTTGTGCTCGAGGAAGATGACCGGGTCGTTGTCGCGGATGGACTGGATCAGCAGGCCCTTGGCGTCGTACGGATTCGACGGGATCACCACCTTCAGGCCCGGGATGTGGGTGAAGATGTTGTACAGGCACTGCGAGTGCTGCGCGGCGGCGCGGAAGCCGGCGCCGTACATGGCGCGGATGACCACCGGCGTCTTCGCCTTGCCGCCGAACATGTAGCGGAACTTGGCGGCCTGGTTGAAGATCTGGTCGAAGCACACGCCCATGAAGTCGATGAACATCAGTTCGGCGACCGGACGCAGTCCGTTGCACGCGGCACCGACTGCGGCGCCGACATAGCCCGACTCCGAGATCGGCGTATCGAGCACGCGCCCCGGATGCTTGGCGTACAGGCCCTTGGTGACGCCGAGCACACCGCCCCATGCGTCGTCCTCGCCTGGCGCACCGGCACCGCCGGCCACGTCCTCGCCCATCACGATGACGCTCGGGTCACGCGACATTTCCTGATCCAGCGCCTCATTGATGGCTTGCTGGTAAGTGATCTTTCTGGCCATCTGATATTTCTCCTGTCAGCGTTTGGCTGTGTGTTCAGTAAGAGACGTAGACGTCGGTCAGCAGGTCTTCCGGCCGCGGCAGCGGTGCCGCCTTGGCCTGGACCACGGAGTCGTCGATCATCGTTTTCACTTCGCGGTCGATGGCCTCGATGTCGGCCATCGTCAGCTCGCCGCGTGCGGTCACGCGCTTTGCGAACTGCATCAGGCAGTCCTTCGTCTCGCGCAGCTTCTGCACTTCGCCCGGTGCGCGGTAGGTCTGCTGGTCGCCTTCGAAGTGGCCGTAGTAGCGAGACAGCTTCACTTCGAGCAGGGTCGGGCCGTGGCCTTCGCGGGCCCGCCTGATCGCTTCTCCCGCCGCCTCGTGCACGGCGAAGAAATCGAAGCCGTCGACGATGACGCCCGGCATGCCGAAGGCGCTGGCGCGGTCGGCGATGTTCTCGACCGCGACCGAGAAGTTGCTCGAGGTCGCTTCGGCGTAACCGTTGTTCTCGGCCACGAAGATGACTGGCAGCTTCCACACGGTGGCGAGGTTCATCGCCTCGAAGATCGTGCCCTGGTTGGAGGCGCCGTCGCCGAAGAAGCAGACGCCCACGTTGTTGCTGCCACGGATCTTCGACGCCAGTGCAGTACCGCAGATCAGCGGGCCACCGCCGCCGACGATGCCGTTGGCGCCGAGCATGCCGACTTCGAGATCGGCGATGTGCATCGAGCCTCCCTTGCCCTTGCAGGTACCGGTGGCCTTGCCCCAGATCTCGGCCATCATGCCGACCGGGTCGACGCCCTTGGCGATGCAGTGGCCATGACCACGGTGCGTGCTGGCGATGTAGTCGTCGCGGTTCAGGTGCATGCAGATGCCGGTCGCCGAAGCTTCCTCACCCGCGTACAGATGGACGAAGCCCGGAATCTCGCCGGTGGCGAAATCGACGTGCACGCGCTCTTCGAAATCCCGGATCGTGCGCATGGTCCGGTAGGCCTGCAGAAGACCTTCCCTGGTCAAAGGACTGCTCATGAATGCTCCTCTTCTTTGTGGACTGAAATGCCCGCTGATCTCCGGCAGCTGCGGGCGGATGGCTGAACAAGCCGGGTGAGGGGCAGACGCCGGCGCAGGCCGCCGGCCGCCCCCCGGAGAGCGAAGGACCGGGGCGCGCACTTCATGCGGCATCCCCGATGTAACCGCGCAGCAGACGGTGCTGTGCGGCGTAGGTGAGCGTGGCGGCGACATCGATGGTCAGCGGGCCGTGCGGATCGAGGCTCACCTCGATACGGCTGGCGGTGTCGAATTCGATCTCGCGTTCGCCGTCGAGTGCGATGGTGCCGCTGCGGCCGACGAGCACGGTGCGTGCGTGCGGCATCAGCTTCGCGTAGTCGCGCACGCCGACTTCGGCCACCAGACCGGGGGCGATGGCGGCCAGCACGCGGCGTGGCGTCTGTGCCGGCTGGGTGCAGCGCACATGCAGCCCGTGCGGCGCATCGCGCGACACCGGCTCAAGCTGGCCGGCGATGGCCGACAGGCCGATGCCGTCGGCCCCGGCAAACGTGACGAACAATTCATCGACCTGCGCGCAGTCCCACACCGCGCGCGAACCGACATAAGGATTGGTGGTGATGCAGGCATCGACCAGCGCGATATCGTCACGGCCGTCGCAGGACACGCGCAGCAGCTTGTTCTGGCGCACACCGGCCGTCGGCGGCACGGCACCGCTGGCGATCAGGCCGGCCGCCAGCCCGGCAACGGTCGCCTCGCGCATTTCCGGAAAGGCGTTGTTGGTGCCCGTGGACAGGGCGAGCAGCGGCACCTTGCCGCAGCGTGCGGAGACTGCGCGGTGCGTGCCATCGCCGCCAAGCACGATCAGCGCGGTGGCGCCGGCCTCGCGCATGCGTTCGGTGGCGAGCAGCGTGTCGGCGGCCGAGCTGCTGACCGGCATGTCGACGAAACGCGGACCGCCGGACGACGAAACTGGGGCGTCCGACATGCCGAGCGTACGGAACACGATGCCCGAGATCGAACCGTTGTCCGGCATGACCAGCACATCGCGCACGCCGGCTGCCTCCAGGCCGGCGATGGCACGCACGATCATGCTGGCCTTTTCCGCGTTCGGAAACACCGAAGCACGGGAAGTGAGCCGACGGATATCCCTGCCGGATGCCGGGTTGGCAATGATGCCGACGACGGTCGGACGGGATGACTTGGCAGGCACGGCGACGCAACTCCGGAACGTGATGTTCCAGCGTCATTGCATCCAACGTGCCAGCAGCTCCCCGTTTCGGACGGAAACAGGGCAAACGGATGATTCTTAAGTGCTCTTGTCCGGCACGGAATTGCGAGGTGGATATCCGACGTGAACCAGGCCTGCCGGGAGCATCTCGAATGACGCCTCAAATGAGACATCTGTCTCATTTTTCAGAGACATACGTCACGTTGATTTCGGACAACCCAGGGCTTACCCTACAAAGCAACAAGAGTCTTAAGACCGCATAGACGATCAATGAGCCAATTAGAAAACTATCGGGATTGAGGAGATGAGGAATGAGACATGGACGCGAAGTTGCGGCCCACATAGAACGCGTGCTCAAGGTCGTGGAAGGGCGCTCGCGCACCCCGCCCAGCGACCCTGCGGCTGACCGGCTGACCAATTCCTGGCGTCGTTCGCTGAACAAGCATTCGATCGACCCCGGCCTGTCGACAGTTCCCAAGGTCGTGACAGCCTATGAGCTGCGCGAACACCGTGACCGCCTGGAGACTTTCATGCGCATCGCGCACGAGGGCCTGGAGCGATTGCACCGCGAACTGCTGCCTGCCAACTACTGCGTGCTGATGACCGATGCCGCCGGCGTGACGGTTGACTACCGCACGGTGCCGCATCTGGAGCGGGATTTCCGCATGGAGGGCTTTCGCCTCGGAACCTGCTGGTCGGAGGAAAGCGAAGGTACCTGCGGCATCGGTACCACGCTCACTGACCGCCAGCCGACGCTGGTCCATCGTTCCGAACATTTCCGTTCGCACAACATCAGCTTCACCTGCAGCTCTGCCCCGATAGTCGGCCCGGATGACGAACAGATCGCGGTGCTCGACGCATCGGCGCTTTACTCGCCGGAGCATCGCGAGAGCCAGCTGCTGGTCTATCAGATGGTGGTCGAGAAGGCGCGCCTGATCGAGGACGCCTACACGCACTACAGCCTGCGCAAGCACTGGATACTGCAGCTGGGACGACTGGCCGAATTCCTTGCGGTGGAGACCGACTACCTGATCGCCTTCGACGATGACGGCCGCATCATCGGCGGCAACCGCCGCGCCAGGAACGATCTGATCAACCACAAGGGCCGGCGCGCCGAGTTCCTGCACGATCTGTTCGAATGCACGGCGAACGACATCCTGATCGCGGCCCATGCCAGCCCCGGCGCACCGTTTCCGCTGCGCATGTTCGCCACCGGCGCACGTCTTTTTGCGGTGCTGCGAGCTCCCCAGGCGCGTTCGCAGCAACAGGTCGCCAGCAAGCCATCCGTCAACACCGACGCCCTCGACGCCCCGCGCGGTTTCCGTCACCTGGCACTGGGCGATCAGCGGCTGAGAGCCAATGTCGCCTGTGCGGTGAAAGTGGCCAATCGCGACATTCCGGTCATGCTGCTCGGTGAGACCGGCACCGGCAAGGAAGCGTTTGCGCGGGCCATCCACGATCACAGCAATCGCGCAAAACAGCCTTTCGTCGCGCTCAACTGTGCCGCGATTCCGGAAAGCCTGATCGAAAGCGAGTTGTTCGGCTACCGCGACGGCGCCTTCACCGGCGCACGCAACAAGGGCTCCAAAGGAAAGATCCTGCAGTCCGATGGCGGCACGCTGTTCCTGGACGAAATCGGGGACATGCCGCTGTCCCTGCAGTGCCGCCTGCTGCGCGTGCTGGCCGAAGGCGAGGTCGTGCCGCTGGGCGCCGAACAGCCCATCCCGGTCAATCTTCACGTCATCTGCGCAACCCATCAGGACCTGCCCGAACTGGTGCGTCAAGGCCGTTTCCGGGAAGACCTCTTCTACCGCCTGAACGGCGCCTCGTTCATGCTGCCGGCGCTGCGCGAGCGCGAGGACCGGCGCGAGCTGATCCAGCAGGTGCTGCGGGAAGAATGCAGCGCCATGGAACGGGCCACGCTGACGATCGAACGCGCGACGATGGATCTGCTGCTGGCCTACAGCTGGCCCGGCAACATCCGTCAGCTCCGGCATGCGCTCCGTTACGCCTGCGCCATCGTCGACGGCCCGCAACTGCTGATCGACCATTTCCCGCAGGAACTGCGCACACGGAACACGCCCATCCTGGCGGGCCCGTCGCATGCCGTGCCGGCGCTGCCGGCAGCCGCCGACCCGCACGAACTGAGCGACGGCGAACCGCTTGGCGAGAAGTGCCTGCTGCTGCGTCAGAAGATGCTCGACGCACTGCGCCGGAACCACTGGAAGGTGACCGAAACCGCGCGTCAGCTCGGAATGTCGCGCGCAACCTTCTACCGCAAGATGTCGCGACTGCGCATCGTGGCGCCGAATTACCTCGACGGCGACGCGCGGATGGCAAGCGGCAATTGAGACGGACGGGGGCGCAGCGACCTGCGCCTTCCGCTGTCGCGTCGCCCCGGCGTCAATCGGCCGGGCGAAGGCGGATCACTGCGTACCTAGAAATTTGATGTAGGCCACCAGTTCCCATATCTGGTCACTGGTGAAGGCTTCGCCCCACGGCGGCATCACGTCGGCATTGCGGCGGCCGTAGAAGATGGTCTTGTAGGCGTCCTCGGCCGACAGGTCCTTGCGCCCCTTGAAGTCGGGAGCCCGTCCGCCGACGCCCTCCTTGCCGTGGCAGTACGCCGCACAGATCTTGTCGAAGCGCCGACGGCCAACGGCGATGCGCGCGGGATCCGACAGATCGAACGAGGCAGGGGCCGGCACGTGCGCTTCTTCGTCGCCGGCATCCGGTGTGCCGGCGGTCGCCACGCAGGTCATGCCAGCACCGCAGGTCAGAAGGATGGCGCACAGGCTTGCGTACACGCGGTTCCTGAATCTGTTGGCAATCATTGCTCTGTTCCCTGGACTGTTTCGATACGATCCGGCGATATTGCCGGACAAACTGGGTGATTGAAAAAAAGAACAGGCGGCATTCCCGTGACCGCCTGCAAATGAGGAGACGACATGAGCCCGTCGCGCTCATGCGCGACGGGTTGGGAGGAAAGACTTACTCCAGCGTGAAGGCGATCAGCGCGGCACCACCCGGCAGATCCTTGATCTGCGGATAGGCGCCGGACAGGAAGCCCGGTGCATGCGAACCCAGTCCTGTCGGCACCACGATGTACTGCTTGCCATTGACCGAATAGCTGATCGGGCCGCCGCGCAGGCCGGAACCGGCGCTGAAGGTCCACAACTGCTTGCCGTCGTCGGCATCGTAGGCGAACACATGGCCTTCCATGTCGCCGGTGATCACCAGGCCGCCGGCTGTGGTCAGCACGCTGGACAGCGGCGGCATGTCGTAGCGGATGGACCACTTGCGCTTGCCGGTGATCGGGTCGCGCGCATCGAGACGGCCATACGGCTTGTCGTTCGGCGGCGATACCAGCTTGATCGATTCGATGCCCAGCGACAGCGCCGACACGGCCTTCAGGTTGTCAGGATCATCCTTGCCGGCCACCACCTCGTTGCAGACCTCCATCGCGTGCGAGTACCACAGGCCGGTGCCGGGGTTGTAGGCACCGTGGTTCCAGCTGCGCGCGCCCAGCAGGTTCGGACAGAAGGTCTTGGTCTTGTCGATCTCCGGATAGACCGGATCGATCAGCGCCCCTGTCTTCGGGTCGATGCCCTTTACCCAGTTCATGTGCTCCGCGAACTGCCAAACGTTCTCGAGTTTGCCGTCCTTCTTGTCCATCACGAACACGAAGCCGCCCTTGTTCAGGTGCACGATGACGTCCTTGCCGTCCTTCTGCACGATGAGCGCCTCGTAGGCCGAGTCGTAGTCCCACGAGTCGTGCGGCACTTCCTGGCGGTGCCACTTCACCTTGCCGGTCTTCGGATCGAGCGCCAGCAGTGATGCCGTATAGAGGTTGTCGCCCTTGCGATCGTAGTTGTAGTAGTCCGGTGCCGCGTTCGAGGTACCGATGTAGATGGTGTCGCTCTTCGCGTCGTAGGTGCCCGGCATCCAGGCGCTGCCGCCACCGACCTTGCCGCTGCCGCCCGGCCAGCTCTTCGGGTCGTTCTTGATCACGTCGAAAGTCCACGCTGCCTTGCCGGTGTCGGCATTGACCGCGTAGATCTTGCCCGCGATCGGCTGGTCGCCACCGGTGGTGCCGCCGAACAGGATGTTGCCGGCGAGCTGCGGCGGTGCCGAGAACAGCGCACCGTACTGCGTCTTCGGATCGGTCAGCTGGGTCGACCAGACTTCCTTGCCGGTCTTCTGGTCGATCGCGACGAAGCGGCCGTCCAGCGTGCCGAGGAACACCTTGCCGCGGCCGACGGTGACACCCCGGCTGGCTGCGCCGTAGAACACCTGACCGACGATGGGCGCCAGCTTCGGTGCGTAGTTCCACAGCGTCTTGCCACTCGCGGCGTCCTCGCAGCGCCGTGCCAGATCGATGGCCTGCTCCACAGGCAGGTCCCACGGATGGAACAGGTCGAGGTCGCGGAACTCGCGCGCCATCAGCGCGGCATCGGGCAGACCGGCGCAGTCGTCTTCCGCCGTGAA
>DATCUL010000358.1:0-6612 GCA_036567405.1 Methyloversatilis sp.
TGAGCATCTGCCGTCATGGCGGCATCGCCGCCGTGACGATTCAGAGGCTGACTGCCGGGTTCAGCGTGTATACGCCGGTCAGGCTGGCTGAGTCGAGTACGTGCCCGGCCATTGCACGCTGCACCTGTGCCACGGTGAAGCGGCCTTCGAGCGGCAGGCGTGCGATGTCCAGCGCGTACAGGGTGAATACGTAGCGGTGCGGGATTTCGTCGTTCCACGGCGGGCAGGGGCCGTCATAGCCGTGATAGTCGCCCTTCATCTGCGCGTCGCCGGCAAACCATGCGGTGTAGTCGTTGATGCCCTGGCGCGTGCCGCGCGGGCCGTCCGGTCCGGGCTTGCCGCCAGCGGTCACGCCGGACGAGAACTCGCCCTCGGCGATTTCGCCTGCCGGCGCCAGGTCGATCAGCACCCAGTGCATGAAGTCGGCGCGTGGCAGACTGGCCGGCACGGTGCGTCCTTCCTGATTGACGTCGTCGCCCTTTGTCGGTGCGTCGGGATCGTTGCAGATCAACACCAGCGAACGCGTGCCGGCCGGCAGGTCCGACCAGGCGAGATGCGGATTGCGGTTGGCGGCGAGTGCGACGTGTCCGTCGTCGGCCGGAACGCAGAACGCGTTGTCGCCGGCAATGCGGCCGCCGTCGGTGAAATTCCTGCTGTTCAGTTTCATTGCGATGCTTCCTCCTCGATCAGGTTCAGGATGCTGCGCGACGCGAGAAATCGCGCAGCCGGAATCCGAAGGCGAACAGTGTGGCGAAGTAGGCGCCTGCGGCAAGCGGTACCAGCCAGGCCAGGTGCGTCAGGCGCAATGCCGTACCCATGGTCAGCCAGTCGCCGGTCAGCGTCAGGCCGATCTCCAGCACGCCGCCCATCACTGCGAGCGCAACCGCCAGTTTCAGCCAGAACGGGCGCCATCCGGGCGCCGGCTTGTAGGCACCGATGCGCCGCAGGCCCCGGTACAGGAATCCGGCATTGACCAGTGACGCCAGCCCGATCGACAGTGCGAGGCCCGCGTGGGCGAATAGCCTTATGAAAATCAGGTTCATCAGCTGCGTCAGTACCAGCACGCCGAGTGCGATCTTCACCGGTGTCCGGATGTCCTGCCGCGAATAGAAGCCGGGCGCCAGTATCTTGACCAGGATGAGGCCGGTCAGACCGAAGCTGTAGGCGATCAGCGCGGAGCGCGTCTGCAGCACGTCGTGCGCGGTGAACTGGCCGTGGTGGAACAGGGTCGCGATCAGCGGAGTCGCGAGCAGTCCCAGCGCCAGCGCGGCCGGAAGCGTCAGTATCAGGGTCAGTCGCAGACCCCAGTCGAGCAGGCCGGAAAACTCGTGGCCGTCGCCATCCGCATGGCTGCGCGACAGTGAGGGCAGCAGGATGGTGCCGAGCGCGACGCCGAGCAGGCCGGATGGAAATTCCATCAGCCGGTCTGCGTAGTACAGCCACGATACCGAGCCGCTTTCCAGATATGACGCGAACACCGTATTGATCAGCAGCGATATCTGCGACACCGACACGCCGAGTATCGCCGGCAGCATCAGCTTGAATATCCTGCGTACGCCGGGGTCGTTCAGGTCGAGTTTGATGCGCGGCATCATGCCGATGCGCATCAGTGCAGGCACCTGCAGCCCCAGTTGCAGCGCACCGCCGATGAATACCGCCCAGGCCAGCGCCAGCACCGGCGGATCGAACCAGGGCGCCGCGAACAGGCACATGCCGATGAAGCTCAGATTGAGCAGGACCGGCGTGAAGGCCGGAATGGCGAAGCGGCTGAAGGTGTTGAGCACGCCGCCGGCCATCGCGACCAGCGACATGAACAGGATGTAGGGAAAGGTGATGCGGGTCAGCGTGACCGTCAGCGCGAACTTGTCGGCATCGGCGGTGAAGCCGGGCGCGGTGAGGTAGATCAGTACCGGCGAGCCGACGACGCCGATCACGGTGACGCCGAACACCACCAGTGTGAGCAGGGTGGCGACCCGGTCCACAAGCGCGCGCGTGTCGTCGATGCCGCGGCGGTTGCGGTATTCGCCGAGGATGGGGACGAAGGCCTGTGAAAACGCGCCTTCGGCAAACATGCGACGTAGCAGATTGGGCAGGCGGAAGGCGACGAAGAAGGCGTCGGTGGCCGCGCCGGCACCGAAAGCACGGGCGATGAAGAAGTCGCGGGCGAATCCGAGGATGCGAGACAGCAGCGTCATGCTGCTGACCGTCGCGAGGGCACGTAATAGATTCATTGAAAATGCGGAAGGGCAGCGCAGCGCGCACCTTACCAGAGCTGCCGGCAACGCCGCGATCTGCCTGAATGCATCCGGTGCTTGCGTCTGGATCGGTGCTTGCGTATACTGCCGCGTTTTCCCCGAATACCACTTCGCAACATGGCCAATTCAGCACAAGCACGCAAGCGCGCCCGTCAGGCAAACGTTCGTCGTGACCACAACATGAGCCAGCGCTCGGAACTGCGTACCGCCATCAAGAACGTCCGCAAGGCGATTCTCGCGGGCGACAAACAGGCTGCGCAGGCGATCTTCTCGCTGGCACAGGCGACGATCGACAGCATCGCCGACAAGAACATCATCCACAAGAACAAGGCTGCTCGTCACAAGAGCCGCCTGTCGGGTGCGATCAAGGCGATGGGCGCAGCAGCCTGAACCCAGTCCTGTTGCCTCTGCCGTATTGCGGCAGACACACAGTTAAAAAAGCCGACCCGAGGTCGGCTTTTTTCATTTGTTCGGACTGTGGATGTCACCAAAAGCCGGGTGTTACCAGGGGCCGGGCATCGGCAGCGTGCGTGCTCCGAACGGTGCGCAGGATTCGGACGTCTGCGTCCGTAATCCGGACGCGTGGTCAACACGGCAACACCAAGGCTACGAATCCGATTCGATGACCTCGTAATCCACCTTCAGGTCGTTGTCGCGCGCGAAATGCATCAGGAAGTTGTAGGCCAGCGGTTCCAGGTCGTACAGGCGGGCATCGACGAACACACATTTCTCGCCGGTAATCCAGCACCCGGGCCGGACATAGGGTGAATAGCGCATCTTGCGCTGACTGCCGAACGACGACATCACGCCGCACAGACGGTCGGCCCAGTCGCTGGGTCTGAAAGTCCTTCCCTTGCTGGTGGCTCCGATGATGGTGAAACTGCGCGTGCGCCGGTGGTCATCGTTGCTTCTGCGCGTCAGTACCTGATTGGCGGGCGCTTCGGCAGGCGTGTTTCCATCGTTTTGATCTGGCTGGACATGCGGTATCGCACTCATGACTTGATTACGGTCCGATCAGTCTATTTCTTGATCCGGCTGGCACCCGACGGTCGGTGGCGGATGGCGAAGACATGTACAGGATCTAAAAATCGTTTAAAAACAATAATACTTGATTGTAATGTTATCAAGTTGTTTCTATACTCTCGCTATCTCTATGACGGGATTGCGATTTATGCTTAATTCTGCGGCGCGGAAGAGCAGGTTCCCGACGTCTTCCATCGTGCGGTCGCCCGTCGCACGATTTGTGTTCAGCATCCGTACCCGTAGTGGCGTGCTGATCGAAAATCTTTCGATACCCGGTTCGTCGGCTGAAGATGCCGAGCGCAAGCTCAGGCAGATCTACATCGGATGCTCGGTTCTAGCACGCTTCGTGCCAGATTCCGGGGTGGATGTTGTCGGGCTGCAGTCGGGCATCTGAATCTCCTGCGGCAAACGGCTCCGTTGCGGTGCGCATTGTGCCGCTCTGCATCTGCCGGGTGGTATGCGGTGGGCGGATGACAGGGCTGTCGCGTAGCAATGTGCGCCGCAACAAGAGCGCGTGCCGCTACACAGCGCCCCGGCTTTGAACTAAAATCGCTGGTTTATCAAGCACGGTGGCGCGAGCCGCCGTGCTTTTTTCGTTTTCCGCATTGCGCCTGAACCGGCGCGGTCGGCGCACGGTGGCGGAGCTGTTTTGATGACGCATCTGATGAATACCTATGGCCGGCAGCCGGTCGCCTTCACCCACGGCAAGGGGGTGCGGCTTTATGACGACGCGGGCCGTGAATACCTCGATGCGATGGCAGGCGTGGCCGTCAATACGCTCGGGCACGGCCACCCCGATCTGGTGCAGGCGATTTCCCGTCAGGCGGCAGAACTGATTCACTGCTCCAATCTGTATCGCGTGACCGCGCAGGAAAAGCTGTCGGATCGACTGGCAACACTTTCGGGCATGGACGAGGTGTTCTTCTGCAACTCAGGTTGCGAGGCGAACGAGGCGGCGATCAAATTGGCCCGGCTTTACGGACACCAGCGCGGCGTCGAGTTGCCCGGCATCATCGTGATGGAGCACGCCTTTCACGGGCGTACCCTCGCGACGCTGTCGGCGACCGGCAACCGCAAGGTGCAGGCCGGCTTCGAGCCGCTGACGCCGGGTTTCTACCGCGTGCCGTTCAGCGACATCGCCGCGGTCAGGGCGATCGCCGAACACAACCGCAATGTGGTGGCTGTGCTGTTCGAGCCGGTGCAGGGCGAAGGCGGCATCCACCCGGCTGATCTGGCCTACATGCTGGAACTGCGTGCGCTGTGCGATCAGCACGAATGGCTGTTCATGGTCGACGAGGTGCAGTGCGGCATCGGCCGCACCGGCAGCTGGTTCGCCTTCCAGCATGCCGGCATCGAACCGGATGTGATGACGCTGGCCAAGGGCCTGGGTTCCGGCGTCCCGATCGGTGCCTGCCTGGCACGGGGTCCGGCGGCCGGCGTGTTCAAGCCGGGTACGCACGGCTCGACTTTCGGCGGCAATCCGCTGGCCTGCACGGCAGCGATGACCACGCTGGACGTGGTCGAGCGTGACGGCCTGATGGCCAATGCCGTGCGTCAGGGTGACGCCATCCGTGCCGGCTTCCACGCCGAACTCGCAAGTGTCGCCGGCGTGGTGGACATCCGGGGTGTCGGCCTGATGATAGGCATCGAACTCGACCGCCCGTGCGGCGCACTGGTTGCGCTGGCGCTGGACGCCGGGCTGCTGATCAACGTGACCGCCGACACCACGATACGGCTCGTACCGTCGCTCGTATATTCGGATGCCGACAGCCAGGAACTGGTGCGGCGTCTGGCACCGATCATCCGCAACTTTCTCGCAGGCCAACAGCCTGCTGCCTGAAGATGACTGCCCCCAGACATTTCCTGCAACTGACCGACCTTTCGCGCGAAGAGCTGGAGTACGTGTTCGCGCGCACCCGCTGGATCAAGGACAAATTCAAGCGTTACGAACAGTACTGGCCGCTACAGGACCGTACGCTGGTGATGATCTTCGAGAAGCAGAGCACGCGTACGCGCCTTTCCTTCGAAGCCGGCATGCACCAGATGGGCGGCAGCGCCATCTATCTGAACACGCGCGATTCGCAGCTCGGCCGCGGTGAGCCGGTCGAGGATGCAGCACAGGTTATTTCGCGCATGTGCGATGTCGTGATGATCCGCACCTTCGAGCAGACCATCATCGAGCGCTTCGCCTGCAACTCGCGTGTACCGGTGATCAACGGTCTGACCAACGAATACCATCCGTGCCAGGTGCTGGCCGACATCTACACCTGGATCGAGCATCGCGGCGACATCAAGGGCCGCACGGTCACGTGGATCGGTGACTCGAACAACATGTGCCACACCTGGATGCAGGCGGCCGAGCTATTCGATTTCAAGCTGAACATCTCGACTCCGCCCGGATACGAGGTCGAGCCGGACAAGGTGGGCGTGGCCGGCAGCCACCATGAATGCTTTGCCGACCCGATGGATGCCGCACGCGGCGCCGATCTGGTCACCACAGACGTGTGGACCTCAATGGGCTGGGAAGCGGAGAACGAGGCGCGTGTCGCCGCTTTCGCCGACTGGCAGGTCGATGCCGACATGATGAAGGCGGCGAAGCTGGATTCGCTGTTCATGCACTGCCTGCCGGCGCATCGCGGCGAGGAGGTCAGTGCGGACGTGATAGACGGTCCGCACTCTGTGGTGTGGGACGAGGCGGAAAACCGCCTGCATGCGCAGAAAGCGCTGATGGAATTCCTGCTGCTCGGTCGCGTGGCCGGCAGCTGAACCGATGCATTGATTGAAATCGAAAGACGGAAAACACGATGAGCGACATCAACAAGGTAGTTCTCGCCTACTCGGGCGGCCTCGACACTTCGGTCATCCTGAAGTGGCTGCAGGATGTGTACAAGTGCGAAATCGTCACCTTCACGGCCGACCTCGGCCAGGGTGAGGAGCTGGAGCCGGCGCGCGCCAAGGCGATCAAGCTGGGCATCAAGCCGGAGAATATCTACATCGACGATCTGCGCGAGGAGTTCGTGCGCGACTTCGTGTTCCCGATGTTCCGTGCCAACACCATATACGAAGGCGAGTATCTGCTCGGCACGTCGATTGCGCGTCCGCTGATCGCCAAGCGCCTGGTCGACATCGCGCGCGAGACCGGTGCCGACACGATTTCGCACGGCGCCACCGGCAAGGGCAATGACCAGGTGCGCTTCGAGCTGGGCGCCTACGCGCTGATGCCAAACGTCAAGGTGATCGCACCGTGGCGCGAATGGGACCTGCTGTCGCGCGAGAAGCTGCTGGCCTACGCCGAGACGCACGGCATTCCGATCGAAATGAAGCACAAGCAGGG
>DATCUL010000359.1:0-2334 GCA_036567405.1 Methyloversatilis sp.
ACGGCCGACCTCGGCCAGGGTGAGGAACTGGAGCCGGCGCGCGCCAAGGCGATCAAGCTGGGCATCAAGCCGGAAAACATCTACATCGACGATCTGCGCGAGGAATTCGTGCGTGATTTCGTGTTCCCGATGTTCCGCGCCAACACCATCTACGAAGGCGAATACCTGCTCGGTACGTCGATCGCGCGTCCGCTGATCGCCAAGCGTCTGGTCGACATCGCGCGCGAAACCGGCGCCGACACGATTTCCCACGGCGCCACCGGCAAGGGCAACGACCAGGTGCGCTTCGAGCTGGGCGCCTACGCGCTGATGCCGAACGTCAAGGTGATCGCACCGTGGCGCGAATGGGACCTGCTGTCGCGCGAGAAGCTGCTGGCCTACGCCGAGACGCACGGCATTCCGATCGAAATGAAGCACAAGCAGGGCGGCTCGCCGTACTCGATGGACGCCAACCTGCTGCACATCAGCTTCGAAGGCCGTCATCTCGAGGATCCGTCGGCCGAAGCCGAGGAATCGATGTGGCGCTGGACGGTATCGCCGGAAGCGGCGCCGGATACGCCGGAGTATGTCGACCTCGAATTCGAGCGCGGTGATCTGGTCAGCATCAATGGCACCCGCATGGCCGCGCACGAGCTGCTGGCCAAGCTGAACGAACTCGGTGGCCGCAACGGCATCGGCCGTCTCGACCTGGTGGAAAACCGCTATGTCGGCATGAAGTCGCGCGGCTGCTACGAAACCCCGGGTGGCACCATCCTGCTGCGCGCGCACCGCGCCATCGAGTCGATCACGCTGGACCGCGAAGTCGCCCATCTGAAGGACGACCTGATGCCGCGCTACGCCAGTCTGATCTACACCGGCTACTGGTGGAGCCCCGAGCGCCGCGCGCTGCAGGCGCTGATCGACCACACCCAGCAGTCGGTCAATGGCTGGGTGCGCATCAAGCTGTACAAGGGCAATGTCATCGTCGTCGCACGCGATTCCAAGACCGATTCGCTGTTCGATCCGACCATCGCCACCTTCGAGGATGACGCCGGCGCCTACGACCAGCGGGATGCCGCCGGTTTCATCAAGCTCAATGCGCTGCGCATGCGCATCGCCGCCAATGCCGCGCTCAAGCGCAAGAAGTAAGAAAAGGAGTTCCGCATGTCCCAGTTCGACAACATTTCGGTGGTGAAGAAAGCCAACGTCTATTTCGACGGCAAGTGCGTCAGCCACAGCATCCAGTTCGCCGACGGCACGAAGAAGTCGGTCGGCGTCATCCTGCCGGCCTCGCTGACCTTCAACACCGGTGCGCCGGAAATCATGGAAGGCGTGGCAGGCAGCTGCCGCGTGCGCCTCAAGGGTGAGACGGAGTGGAAGACCTACGGTGCCGGCGAGTCCTACAACGTGCCCGGCAATTCGTCGTTCGACATCGAAGTCAGCGGCGAGCCCTACCACTACGTCTGCCACTTCGGCTGAGCCCGGAGAACCGAACATGCCGTCCTTCGACATCAGTTCCGAAATCGACATGGTTGAACTGCGCAACGCGGTCGACCAGTCGAACAAGGAAATCACCAACCGCTTCGACTTCAAGGATTCGGACGCGCGCATCGAACAGGGCGAGAAGCTGCTGACCCTGTTCGCGGACGACGATTTCAAGCTCGATCAGGTCTATGACGTGCTGCTCGGCAAGTTCGCCAAGCGCGGACTGGACGTGCGCTCGGTCGAGCGTGGCGACGTGCAGAAGGTCAGCGGCAACAAGGTCAAGCAGGAACTCAAGCTCAAGGTCGGCATCGAGTCCGATTCGGCCAAGAAGATCGTGCGCCTGCTCAAGGACAGCAAGCTGAAGGTGCAGGCGAGCATCCAGGGCGAGGAAGTGCGCGTGACCGGCGCCAAGCGCGACGTGCTGCAGGAAGCGATCGCGCTGATCCGCAAGTCGGTGACCGACATTCCGCTGCAGTTCGGCAACTTCCGGGACTGACGTGTCGCCGCGCGCGACGCGGCGGTCGTCAGTCCTTCAGCCCCTTGCTCCACTGCGCGTACGTGGCATCAGCCACGGCGTGCAGCGCAGCCACGCGCGCTTCCAGATCCTGCTGCATCTGCTGCGGTGACTGCACCGTCGGCTGGGCCGACGCCGCGCTGATTTCGGCGGCGCCGCCGACACACCACTCGCGCACCATGGCTTCGGTCATTTCGACATGGCATTGCATCGCCAGATGCTTGCCTCTGGACCAGGCCTGATTCGCGCAGACATCCGACGACAGCAGCCGCTCGCATCCTTCCGGCAGCGAGAAGGTTTCGCCATGCCAGTGAAATGACAGGAAGCCCGAGCGATCGCCGAACCATTCCCGTGCC
>DATCUL010000360.1:0-3566 GCA_036567405.1 Methyloversatilis sp.
GACGGCATGAAGCCGGTGCAGCGGCGCATCCTGTTCTCGATGGATGCCTTCGCGCGGCCCGATGCCGCGCACAAGAAGTCGGCCCGCGTGGTCGGCGACGTGATCGGCAAGTACCACCCGCACGGCGATTCCTCGGTGTACGAGGCGATGGTGCGGCTGGCCCAGCCGTTCACGCTGCGCTATCCGCTGATCGACGGGCAGGGCAATTTCGGCTCGATGGACGGCGACAACGCAGCGGCGATGCGTTACACCGAATGCCGGTTGACGCCCTTTGCACGCCATGTGCTGCTGTCGGAAATCAACGCTGGCGTGATCGAGTTCCAGGCGAACTACGACGGTACGCAGCAGGAACCCTCGCTGCTGCCGGCGCGGCTGCCGGTGGTGCTGGCCAACGGTGCATCGGGCATCGCCGTCGGCATGGCGTGCGAAATCCCGTCGCACAACCTGCGCGAGATCGGTGCCGCGGTGTGCCGCCTGCTCGACGATCCGGGCTGTCCGGACGAGGACGTGCTCGACTGCTTCCTCGGACCCGATTTTCCGAATGGCGCGACGCTGATTTCGTCGCGTGAAGCGATTGTCGCCGCCTACCGCGAAGGACGCGGCTCGTTCCGTCTGCGCGCCAACCATGAGGTCGAGGCACTCGCGCGCGGCCAGTGGCAGGTGGTGGTGACCGCGCTGCCACCGGGCGTGAGCACCGGCGCCGTAATGAGCCGCATCGACGACCTGGCCAACCCGAAGCCCAAGGGTGACAAGAAGAAGATCAGCGACGAGCAGGCACGCACGCGCACGCTGGCCACCTCGCTGATCGATTCGGTGCGTGACGAATCCGATGCGCGCCATCCGGTGCGTCTGGTGATCGAACCGAAGTCGCGCGCGGTCAGCCAGGAGGATCTGCTGTCTTTCCTGTTCGCCTACACCGACCTCGAGTGCAACAGCAGCCTGAACCTGACACTGCTCGATACCTCGCGCCGGCCGGTGCAGATCGGCATCGCGCCGCTGCTGCGCGAGTGGTGCGGCTACCGCGTAGCAGCCGTGTCACGGCGGATCGCGGCGCGCATCGCCGACATCGACGCCCGCATGCACATCCTGGACGGCCGGCTGGCCATCCTGCTCGACATCGACCGCGCGATCGCCATCATCCGCGCCGCCGACGATCCGAAGGCGGACCTGATGGCCGGTTTCGGCATCACCGAACGACAGGCCGAGGACGTGCTGGAAATCCGGCTGCGCCAGCTGGCGAAGCTGGAGGCCATCAAGCTGCAGGGCGAGCGCGACACGCTCGATGCCGAACGCACCGGCCTGCTGGCCGTGCTGGGCAGCGACGGCGCGCTGCGCGCCTTCGTGCGAGCCGAAGTGGCGGCCGACGTCGAACGCTTCGGCGACGAGCGCCGCACGCTGATCAATCCCGATGCACAGGCTACGCGCGCGCGCGAAGCGCCGCAGGTGGATGAGGCGGTCACCGTGGTCGTGTCACGCGGCGGTTTCGGCCGGCTGCGTGCCGGTCATGACGTCGACGAGGCGGCGCTGACCTGGAAGGCGGGCGACGGTCCGCTCGCAGTACTGAAGTGCCGCACCGTGTGGCCGGTCATCCTGCTCGACGCCGATGGCCGCAGCTACACCATCCGGCCGACCGACCTGCCCAGCGGCAAGGGCGACGGCGTTCCGGTGTCCTCGCTGGCCGATCTGGCAGGCAAGAAGCTGGTCGCCGTGCTGACCGGCGAACCCGGCAGCCGCTATCTGGTCGCGTCCGACGGCGGCTACGGTTTCGTCTGCACCATCGAGGACATGGTGAGCCGCAACCGCGCCGGCAAGGCCTTCCTGAACACCGACGGCACTCAGGCGCTGCCGCCGCTGGCGATCCAGGCAGCGGACCGCTGGGTGGTCGCGCTCGCCGGCGACCGTCTGCTGGCGTTCCCGCTCGAAGAGATGAAGACGCTGTCCGGCGGCAAGGGCGTCAAGATCATGACGCTGCCCGAAGGCGAGTCGCTGCAGATGCTCGACCTGTTCCGCGGCCGTCTGGCGTTGACCGTACCCGGCTCGCGCGGGCGTCCGAAGACGCTGAACATCGACGAGACGGCGCTGATGGCCTGGCGTGGCGTGCGCGCCACTAAGGGCAGGAAGGTGGACGGCTGATCAGGCCTGAATCGGCGTCGAGAGCGCATCGAAGCGCAGTTGGCGAGCAACGCCTGTGCTCCTGCGTAGGCAATGCAGCGCTTTTGCAGGAGCGACCCAGGTCGCCATCCGGTCGTGGATCATCAACCAACGCAGATTCAGCGTGTGGAATCGCGAGCATGGCTCGCTCCTACAGGGGCCGTGCGGCGGTTTTGTAGGAGCGAGCCATGCTCGCGAACACACGGATGGTCAGCCGATGCCGTCCGTCAGAACGACTCGTCCGGGCGCAGGTAGCGCCACTTGCCGACCGGAAGATCGGCCAGTGGCACGCGGCCGATGCGCACGCGCTTGAGTGCGACGACTTCCAGGCCGACCGCTTCGCACATGCGGCGGATCTGCCGTTTCTTGCCTTCGCGCAGCACGAAGCGCAGCTGTTCCTCGTTCTGCCAACTCACCTTGGCCGGCTTCAGCGGCTGGCCGTCGAGTTCGAGACCGTGGTTCAGCAGCGCCATCGATGCAGCCGGGAAGGTTTCCGACAGCGGGCCGTCGCCGAAGGATTTCGTGGCGCGCACGCGCACCAGATATTCCTTCTCGATGGTCGAATCCTCGCCGATCAGCACGCGCGCAACCCGCCCGTCCTGCGTCAGCACCAGCAGTCCGTGCGAGTCGATGTCCAGCCGCCCGGCCGGCGCGAGCCCGCGCAGGTGGTTGCGGTTGAAGCGCTGCCCCGACTTGTCACCTATCCACTGGTTTTCCGGCACGAACAGCACGCTGGCCGGTTCGTGGCCGTCTTCGGCCTGACCGCTGACGAAGCCGACCGGCTTGTGCATCAGCACGGTCACACGCAGTGCCTGGTCGGCGCGCGCTTCCTTGTTGACCTCGACCTTCTGGTGCGACAGCACGCGCTGGCCGAGTACCGCGACTTCGCCGTCCACGGTGACCCAGCCGCGCACGATCCAGTCGTCCGCTTCGCGCCGCGACGCGGCGCCGCGGTCGGCGAGGTAGCGCGACACGCGGATGCCGGCCTTCGAATCGTCTTCGTCCGCGCCCGGCTTGACCGCCTTGATGCGACCCAGCTTGTCGGTGTCACGCTCTTCCCACGCCTTGGCCGGACGCAGCGGTGCTGCCGCCGGCTTGGCGGTGCGCGGCGTCCATTCACGCGGCTTGGTGCCATCGCCGGCAGGCGCGCGTGGCGTTCGCTCGCCGAAGTCCTTGCGCGGCGGGCGTTCACCCGACTCGGGGCGGGGCGGGCGCGGTGTCCATTCGCGGCGCGGTGCATCACTGGCCCCCGGTGCGCGGGCCGGCCGGTCGCCACGCGGCGTACGGTCGCCGAAATCCTTGCGCGGCGGGCGTTCACCCGACTCGGGACGGGGCGGGCGCTGTGTCCATTCACGGCGCGGTGCATCACTGGCCCCCGGTGCGCGGGCCGGCCGGTCGCCACGCGGCGTACGGTC
>DATCUL010000361.1:0-5048 GCA_036567405.1 Methyloversatilis sp.
CCCCGTCGCTGGCCGGCATCACGCGCAACGGCGCGCTGCGCGACCTGCGGCGCCGGCTCGAACAGGTGGCCGGCCGTTCGCGCATCGTCATGCTGCGCTGCGGACCATCGAGCTTCGCCGAACTGGCTGCACGCACTCTGGCAGCCCCGGGACGCCGCTGGCTGGACTTCGCCACCATCGCCGGCGCAATCACCCAGGAACAGCTCGATGCCGCGCGCGGCGGCGTGATCCACACGGGTGACATCGGCGGCCTGTCGCGCATGCAGCAGAAGAACCTCGCCTTCGCAGTGGAACGGCTGGACCGGCTCGACGCTCGGCTGGTCGCCAGCTGCGCGCAGGGCCAGACCGATCTGTGCGCGGCCGGCTGGGACGACAGCCTGCTGTCGCGCCTGTTCGAGGTCGTCCTGCCGCTGCCGTCGCTGGCCGAACTGCGCGACGAAATCGGCGATCTGGCAGACGAAGTGCTCAAGCATCTGGCCGACGCCGGCGAAATCCCGCGCTGCCGACTGGATGACGCGGCGCGGCCTCTGCTGCGTCAACATGCCTGGCCAGGCGGTTACGGCGAGCTGGTGTCAGTCCTGCGTTCGGCGGCACTGGCCTGCCTGGATGCCGACATCGACGCCGGCGCCTTGCGTGCACTGCTCAGACCGGCCAGCAACGTATCGCTGCCCGGCCTTGACCAGCCGCTGCGCGAAGCGCGCGAAGCGTTCGAACGCCTCTACTTCGAGCACCACATGGAACGCGAAGGCGGCAACATGACTCGGCTGGCCGAGCGCTCGGGGCTGGAACGCACTCACCTCTATCGCAAGCTCAAGCAACTTGGCATGCCGGTCGGTCGCCGCATCGAGCAGCCGGAATAGCGCTGCCCCCGGACGGGCAACAGTCAGCTGCGCTGGCGGAAAGTCAGGTAATAGACGCCGGCCACCAGGATGCTGCCGCCGACGATGTTGCCGAGCGTCGCCGCCAGCAGATTGGTTGCCATGCCGGCCAGGGTCAATCCGGACAGATCAATGCCGGCGGGCGCCACACCGGCCGCATGCAGCAGCAGGCCCATCGGGATGAAATACATGTTGGCAACGCAGTGCTCGAAGCCGGCCGCGACAAAGGCCGAGACGGGAAACACGATGGCCAGCACCTTGTCGGTCACGCTGCGTCCGGCCGTCGCCAGCCAGACCGCCAGACACACCAGCGCGTTGCACAGGATGCCCTTGACGAACACCGCGGCGAACGGCGTCGCCGTCTTCGCCGCCGCCACCTTCACATAGGTCTGGGCGATGGCACCGCCATTCATTTCGGGGTGATGCGACAGGAAGACCAGCAGCACCATGCCCAGCGCACCGACCGCATTGGCCACGTAGACGATGGCCCAGTTGCGCGCCAGCAGCACGAAGGGGATGTGCCCCTCGGCCCACGCCATCACCAGGAAGTTGTTGCCGGTGAACAGTTCCGCTCCTGCCACCGCGACCAGAATCAGGCCGAGCGAGAAGGCCAGTCCGCCGAGTACCCGCGTCGCCGCGAAACCCAGCGAGGCGTCGCTCGCGACCAGCGTGAAATACAGCGCGCCGAAACCGATGAAGGCACCAGCCAGAATGCCCAGCATGAACATCGTGCGCAGCGGCAGGTTCGCCTTCACGATGCCGATGTTTTCGACCTTCTCGGCGATTTCCTTCGGTGAATACAGATCGATTCCGAGATTGCTGGCCATGCCGACTCCTCCGGTAGTGGTGTGTGTGTCCCGTCATCTTGCACGGGCAGGCGACAGTGTAGGATGCACATCTCGGTGCCGGTGGGTTCCGGCATGCGGCCTTGGCTGTGCGGGGGCCTCCGGCCTGCGCCCCCCTGCCGGACCACCCGTCACGGCCAGGCATCACCGCAGAACTTGATGCACGACACGTCGCGCCAGACGGCGCACCGTCATCCTTCAGGTTCGACGCCCGCCCCGGACAACGACGGAGACAACAATGAAAGCCCGACTCACCCTGACACTCGAGGACGCCCGACAGATCGCCGCCGCCGCCGAGGCCGAGGCAGTACGCCGCAACTGGCAGGTGACCATCGCCATCGTCGACGACGGTGGCCATCTGGTCTGGCTGCAGCGCATGGATGGCGCCCCGCCGATGAGCGCCCGCATCGCGCCCGAAAAGGCCCGCACCTGCGCGCTCGCACGCAAGCCGAGCAAAACGATCGAGGACGCGGTCAACAGCGGCCGTCTGGCCGCGCTGCGCATGCCGGTGCTGCCGCTGGAAGGCGGCGAGATGATCGTGTTCAACGGCGAATGCCTGGGCGGCGTTGGGGTGTCCGGCGTCAAGGCAGGTGAAGACGCGAGCATCGCGCGCGCCGGCATCGCCGGCATCGGTGCCGGCTGGGAACTGCCGACCTGAGGCAGACCCCAAGCCGGGGCGTCAGGGCAGCAGCAGGCCCTTGAGCTTTTCGCCCACCTTTTCGCGAGCCTTCTGCTGCAGCTTCTGCGACTGCCCGTCGACCGCGGCGCGTGCCCCCTCCTTGAGCATGTCGCCGAACTCGATCCGGTAGTCGAGGCTGGCGAACGGTCCATACAGCCTGACCGGCACGGTGATGCCCTTCAGATCGGCCACGCCCTTGCCGTCCTGACCCTTGCTGGTCGCCGCCAGCGTCACGCGCGCCAGGTAGTCCATGCTCGCCTCGACCAGATTGATGCTGCCGGCGCCGGCCAGCCGCAGGAACGGGGAACTGGCGGTCAGATCCTTGTTGCGCGCGATGCCGTCCTCGATGCGGAAACTCGCGCTCAATTCGGAAAAATCCGTCTTCTCGGTTGCGCTGGCCTTCTGTACCGCTTCCGTGCTGCCACCGAGACGCGCTTTCGCCTCGCGCAGGCTTTTTGCCAGATTGATGCCGTGGATGGCACCGTCACGCAGATGCAGCGACGCGCTGCCGTCCAGCGCCTTCTTCAGCGCACCGACGGTCGCTCCGGCGGTCACGACATCGAGCATGACGGTGCCGCGACCCTCCAGCATGTCCTTGCCGGCAGCATCGTGAATCAGCGGATGAATGTCGATGTCGGACAAGGTCTGCTTCAGCGCGATGCGGTTGCCGTCGGCATTCAGGCTGAGTGCACCGGTGGCCGCACCGCGATAGAGGCTGGCCGAATACGGCGACACCTCGACCTTGCCGTTGGCGGCCTTCACCTCCAGGCGCATGTTCGTCATCTTCACGCCCGATGCCTGCAACTGGCCGATCTTGACGCTGCCGTTCGCATTGATGCCGTGCAGTGCCGACAGGTCGACCGGCGCATCGTCGGCGTTGCCGGCCGGCTTCGCAGTGGAGGGCGCCAGGTAGCGGTCCAGATTCAGCTGGTCGATATCGACATCGAAATCGAGCGCGGGCGGATCGAAGCGCGTCACGGCCAGCTTCAGCTGCATGTGGCTGTCGTCGAGTCGCGTATCGAGATTCACGGCCGCAGTCTGCTTGCCGAAATCGGCGCTGGCCGAGCCCTTGAGCGGCAGCTTCACGGTCTTCATCGGCAACGATGGATGGGCGATGTCGAACACACCGTCGACTGCGGACAACTCGACCGCCGGACCATCGAAGCGCAGCATCACCGGCGTCGCGAGCGACGCTTTCAGCGTCGCCGCATCCTGTCGGGCGTCGACGTCGAGCGACAGGCTGGCCGCACCGAGTGCCAACTCGTCGCCGGCCATGCCCTTGAGCAGCAGCCGGACGTCGGCCGCACGCGCCTTCGATTCGATCCTTCCCACCAGGCTTATTTCTTCGCCGCTCACCTTGCCGGCCTCGCCGCGCACCGCTGGTGCCGCCAGCTTCAGTGTCAGCACTTCACCGGCGCGCAGCGCGTGCGCTTCGAGTACCACGCCTTTCACACCGAACTGTCCTTCGCCCGCGGCTTCCAGCCGGGCCGCGGTCAGTGACGCACGCAGGTCACTGAGATCGAGTGCGCTGCCCTCAAGCCGCGCCGACAGCGCGTCGAGCGCATAGCGATGCGCCGACAGATCGTAGTCATAGGTCGCGGCAAGCGACAGACGGCCATCTGCCGCCGGCTGCGCCGACGTCCAGTGTGCCGCGAGGTCAAGCTTGCCGCGTGCCGCATTGGCCAGCTTGCCGACCGTCAGTTCGATGCCATCCAGCGCATGCGACACGCCGGACGCCTCGTCGCGAAAGGTCAGCGCGGAGCGCGACAGGCGCACGCCGGCGATATCGAAACGGATCGGCGTGCTGTCGTCCTTGTCCTTGGACATCAGGTCATCGAAGTTCAGCGAACCATCCTTGAAGCGGATGACGTTGACGTGAGCACCGTCGACACCGATGTCGTCGATCACCAGCGTACCGGACAGCAGCGGGAGCACCGCCACCGATACATGAGCATTGTCCACGACCGCAAACTGCTCGCCCGAATCATGTTCGGACAGCGAAGTCCGGCCGAGCTTCAGGCCGAGATCGGGATAGATCGACAGGGCCACGTCGCCCTCGATATCGAGCGTGCGCTGTTTCTGCTCGAACACCACTCGCTTCAGTTCGCCCTTGACCCTGGCCGCGTCGAAAGTGATGGCGACATAAAGTACGGCAGCGGCAAGCAAGGCTGCGATGCCGCCCAGCACGAATGCCGCCAGCTTCAGGAATTTCATGCCTTCTCCAGGTGAAAACGGACCGGCCGGAATGCAGCACTGGGCGCTCGCATGATCCGGATCCGGACCCGCTCATCAATCAGGATGGCCTGCGAGCGTAACAGAGAAGGCGCGCAAGGTCCTGTCAGGCATGTCTCGCGGTGGCTGTGCTATCTTCGCCGGCGGTGTTTCCACCCGACCGGGGTATCCCGCCGGGGTTGCGCCGGACCCGACCCATAAAAACCCAGAAGGAGATCTGCATGAGCTTCATGTCCGAATTCAAGGCTTTCGCCATGAAGGGCAATGTTGTCGACCTGGCGGTCGGCGTCATCATCGGTGCAGCCTTCGGCAAGATTGTCGATTCGGTCGTGGCCGACCTCATCATGCCGATCGTCGGCGCCCTGTTCGGTGGCCTGGATTTCAGCAATTACTTCATCGCACTCAAGGCGGTTC
>DATCUL010000362.1:0-11865 GCA_036567405.1 Methyloversatilis sp.
TAACCCAGAATACAGAAGCAGATCACGAAGATGGTCAGCATGACCTTGGTGATCGGACCACGGTAACGGATCGACTTGACCGGGCTACGATCCAGCCAGGGCAGGAAGGCGAAGATCACCACCGAGGCGCCCATGGCAACCACACCCCAGAACTTGGCGTCGAGGCCGAAGAAGTTCCAGACCATGGCGCGCAGGATCGAGTAGAACGGCGTGAAGTACCAGACCGGTGCGATGTGCGGCGGCGTCTTCAGCGGATCGGCCGGAATGAAGTTGTTGTATTCCAGGAAATACCCGCCGAACTCCGGACCGAAGAACACGATCGCCGAGAAGCAGATCAGGAACACGACCACGCCGACGATGTCCTTCACCGTGTAGTACGGATGGAACGGAATGCCGTCCAGCGGAATGCCGGTCTTCGGATCCTTGTTCTTCTTGATTTCGACACCGTCAGGGTTGTTCGACCCGACTTCGTGCAGCGCGATGATGTGGGCTGCAACCAGACCGATCAGCACCAGCGGCACTGCAATCACGTGGAACGAGAAGAAGCGGTTCAGCGTTGCGTCACCGATCACGTAGTCGCCGCGCAGCCAGATCGACAGGTCGTTGCCCACGAACGGAATCGCCGAGAACAGGTTGATGATGACCTGTGCGCCCCAGTACGACATCTGACCCCAGGGCAGCAGGTAGCCCATGAAGGCTTCCGCCATCAGGCACAGGAAGATCGCGCAGCCGAAGATCCAGACCAGTTCGCGCGGCTTGCGGTACGAGCCGTACAGCAGGCCACGGAACATGTGCATGTACACGACGATGAAGAACGCAGACGCGCCGGTCGAGTGCATGTAGCGGATCAGCCAGCCCCACGGCACGTCGCGCATGATGTATTCGACGCTGGCAAACGCCACCGGTACGCCGGAGGCGTTCAGCGAGGCATCGGGCTTGAAGTGCATGACGAGGAAGATGCCCGTCACGATCTGGATCACCAGCACCAGCAGCGCCAGTGAACCGAAGAAGTACCAGAAGTTGAAGTTCTTCGGCGCGTAGTACTCGGAGAGATGCTCCTTCCACATCGCCGTCAGCGGGAAACGCTCGTCGATCCAGCCGAGCAGGCCGGTGGTGGTCACAACCTTTTCGCCAGCCATCGCTCAACCCTCCTTTTTGTCCTGGCCGACCAGGATGCGGTTGTCAGACAGGAACATGTACGGCGGCACCTTGAGGTTATCCGGTGCCGGCATCGCCTTGAACACACGGCCCGCGAGATCGAAGGTCGAACCGTGGCACGGACACACGAAACCGGCCACGTCGCCCAGCTGCGCATTGGAGCCGGAAGCGAACGGGCCCGAAGGCGAGCAGCCGAGGTGGGTACAGATGGCGACCAGCACCAGCACATCCGCGTGATCGTCGCGCGAACGCTGCGCATTGCGCGCGTATTCCGGCGTGAATTCCGACGGATTGCGTTCCGACTTCGGATCGGCCAGCTTTTCCTCGATCTTGGTCAGGGCCTCGAGCTGGGCAGGCGTACGACGCATGATCCAGACGGGTTTGCCCTGCCACTCCACGGTGGTCATCTCACCGGGACCAAGCTTGGAAATATCGATCTCGACCGGAGCGCCCGCTGCTTTTGCGCGCTCCGAAGGAGAAAGACTGGTCAGAAAAGGCACTGCCACTGCAAGACCGGCCACGCCGCCAGCGCAGGCCGTTGCCACGAGCAGATTGCGGCGACCGCAATCCACTTTCCTTTCATTGCCACTCATACGTCACCCCGTCCGGACAATTGATTCTGCACAACCTATGATTATACCCTCAAGCACGCCCTGCTTTAAACCCTTTGTTGCTCCGCAAGCCGCGTCGTACCGACAGATCGGTGCGGGAACATGCGGTTCAGATAACCCCGTCATGGCGCATCCGGTCGATGTCGCCCCCAACATAACCCAGCGCACGCAACACTTCGTCGGTATGCGCCCCCAGTTCCGGGCCTATCCATTCGGTGCCGCCCGGCGTCGCCGAAAGCCTGGGCATCACCGCCGGCGCCTTGAACGGACGCCCGTCCGGCAAGGCCAGGGACTCGAACATGGCCCGCGCAAGATACTGCGGGTCGGCCACGATGTCTTCAATCGAATAGACGCGGCTGACCGGTACGTCGGCCTCGCCCAGCACGCGCAGGACCTCGTCGCCGTCGCGTGCGGCCACCCAGGTATCGATCAGCGCATACACCTCGTCACGCCGGGCATCGCGCCCCGCGTTGTCGGCCAGCGACGGATCGGCCGCCAGATCAGGCCGTCCGATCGCTGTCATCAGGCGACGGAAGATCGCGTCGCCGTTTCCACCGATGATGATGTGCCGGCCGTCGCGTGCGGTATGGGTATTGGACGGCGTGATGCCCGGCATGATGTTGCCGGTGCGCCCGCGCACGAAGCCGAACACGTCGAACTCCGGCAGCATGCTTTCCATCATCGCGAACACCGCTTCATACAATGCGACGTCGACGGTCTGGCCCTGCCCCTTGCCGCGCCCCCCGGTCGCGTCACGATGCCGCAGCGCCATCAGCGCGCCGATGACGCCCCACAGCGCGGCGATCGAGTCGCCGATCGAGATGCCGACCTTGACCGGCGGACGATCGGGGAAGCCGGTGATGAAGCGCAGTCCGCCCATGGATTCGCCGATCGCACCGAAGCCGGGCTGATGTGCCATCGGCCCGGTCTGGCCGAAGCCGGACAGGCGGACGACCACCAGCGACGGATTGAGCTCGCGCAGTACCGCTTCCGACAGACCGAGCTTGTCCAGCACACCCGGGCGGAAATTCTCGACCAGCACATCGGCCTCGGCCAGCAGGCGGCGCAGCACGTCGACGCCGTCCGCGTGCTTGAGGTTGAGCGTCACCGATTTCTTGTTGCGCGCCTGCACGAACCACCACAGCGACGTGCCGTCATACAGCAGGCGCCACTTGCGCAGCGGATCGCCGCCGTCGGGCGATTCGATCTTGATCACTTCGGCGCCGAATTCTGCCAGGATGCGCGACGCGAACGGGCCCGCGATCAGCGTGCCCAGTTCGACGACTTTGAGCCCGTCGAGCGGTTTCGGGGATTTGTCGCTCATGCCGGCCGGCGCTCCGAAAGCGCCTGCGCGATGGTGCCGATGTCGGTATGCTCGAGTTCGCCGCCGACCGGCAGGCCGCGCGCGATACGGCTCACCGCAAGCCCGCGGGCACGCAGCATTTCGCCCAGATAGTGGGCGGTCGCTTCGCCTTCGTTGGTGAAATTGGTGGCCAGTATGACCTCGCGCAGCGCCGGATCGGCAGCGCGCTCCATCAGACGCTCCAGCTTCAGCTCGCGCGGACCGATGCCCTCGAGCGGCGCAATGCGCCCCATCAGGCAGAAATACAGGCCACCGTAGCTCTGTGTCTGTTCCATCATCAGCATGTCGGCCGGGCTCTCGACCACGCAAAGCAACGACGCATCACGGCGCGGCGAACTGCAGCGTTCGCACACTTCGAGCTCGGTGAAGGTATTGCAGCGGGCGCAGTTGTGCAGTTTCGACAGGGCGCCACCCAGCGCACGCGCCAGCTTTTCCGCGCCGGTCCGGTCACGCTGCAGCAGGTGGAAAGCCATGCGCTGGGCGCTCTTCGGGCCAACCGACGGCAGACAGCGCAGCGCGCTGACCAACTCGTCCAGAACTCCCGCGCTCATCCGCGCGGCACCACCATGGTGATCACCGGCCTCGGCATCAGAACGGCAGCTTGAAGCCCGGCGGCAGATTCAGGCCGGAGGTGAAGCCGGCCATCTTTTCCTGCGTGGTCGCCTCGACACGACGCACCGCGTCATTGACCGCAGCCGCCAGCAGGTCTTCCAGCATTTCGCGGTCGTCCATGACCGACGGATCGATGGCGACGCGGCGCACGTCGTGCTTGCAGGTCATCACCACCTTGACCATGCCGGCGCCGGACTGGCCCTCGACTTCGACGCTGGCCAGCTGCTCCTGCATCTTCTTCATGTTTTCCTGCATCTGCTGGGCCTGCTTCATCAGGCCACCGATGCCACCTTTCATCATGGTGCGGTCCTCAGAGTGGTTTGATCGAGTCTTCGATCAGCCGGGCATCGAACTGTTCGATGACCTGCTGCACGAAGGGGTCGTTCTGCATGGATTCCTTCGCCTGCTCGAAACGCAGGCGCTGTTCGGCATTCAGCCGCTGGGCCACGGTCTGTCCGACCGGCTCGCCGTGTTCGAAGTGCAGCCGGACGGTGACGCCAAGCCTGTCCTGCAGGGCGGCGCGCAGCTTGTCCTGGGCGCTGGCGACAAGATGCGCCATGTCGCGCGACAGGCGCAGGCGGATCAGGTTGTCGTCGCTGCCCAGCCATTCGCACTGGTGCGCCAGCTGACGGGTCAACGCGACCACGTCCAGTACATCGACCAGCGCATGCCAGTCCTCGTGCGATTTGGGTAAAGCCGGCCCGGGCGACGGCACAGGCGATAGCGCAGCCGCCCGCATCGGCGCAGGCATGGACACTCCGGCCGGTTCGGGCATTTCGACCGCTTTCGGTACGATCGCGGCGGGCGGTTCGGCCACGACCGCCACCGGCGGAGCGACCACAGGCGGCGGCGGTACCGGCGAACTAGCGCGGGCAACCTTGGGCGGTGCCTGCAGCGCCGCACTGTGACCGCGCGGCGTCACTCCGAGTGCCTGCGGAGTCTCCGGGCGGAAGGCGAGCAGGCGCAGCAGCGTCATCGAAAAACCGGTCACCTCGTCGGGTGCCAGCGGCAGGTCGTTGCAGCCCTGCACGACGATCTGGTAAGCCAGCTGCACCGCTTCGGCATCCATCGCGCCGGCATAGGGCGCGAGGCGCAGCTTTTCGCCCTCGTCGGTAATCGCATCGGGCACGGTCTGGGCAACCGCGATCCGATGCAGCAGCACGGCAAGTTCGCGCAGCGCCTGGTCGAAATCGACACTGCGCGCGCGCATCTGTTCGGTCAGCGCCATCAGCGCCGTGCCGTTGCCGGCCAGCAGTGCGTCGAGCAGGAGATAGAGATGTTCGTCTCCGACCGTGCCCAGCATGTCGAGCACGTCCTGCTCGACCAGCTTTCCGGCACCATGGGCAATGGCCTGATCGAGCAGCGACAGGGCATCGCGCATGCTGCCGCCGGCACCTTTCGAGATCGGACGCAGCGCAGCCGGTTCATAAGCGACCTGCTCGGCATCCAGCACCTGCGACAGATGACGCACGATCGCGTCGGCCGGCATCTGCTTCAGATTGAACTGCAGGCAGCGGCTCAGCACGGTGACCGGGATCTTCTGCGGATCGGTGGTCGCAAGGATGAACTTCACGTGCTCCGGCGGCTCTTCCAGCGTCTTCAGCATCGCGTTGAAGGCATGCCCGGTGAGCATGTGCACTTCGTCGATCATGTAGACCTTGTAGCGGCCGCGCGCCGGCGCATAGGCGGCCTTTTCGAGCAGGGCCGCCATGTCGTCGACGCTGCGATTGGACGCCGCGTCCATCTCGACATAGTCGACGAAGCGACCGGCATCGATTTCCGTGCAGGCGGCACACACACCGCAAGGCTTCGACGTGATGCCGGTTTCGCAATTAAGGCTCTTGGCCAGGATGCGCGAAATCGTGGTCTTGCCGACACCGCGCGTGCCGGTGAACAGGTAGGCGTGGTGCAGCCGCTGCTGATCGAGCGCGTGCGTCAGCGCCCGGACGACATGATCCTGTCCGACCAGGGTTTCGAAACTGCGGGGTCGCCACTTGCGCGCAAGAACCTGATAAGTCATCGGAACGCTGGCGAGGGTAGGAACGCCTGGAACAGCAAAAAAGGGAGGGGTGGCGAGCCTGACCCCCGGCACTCATGGTTGGCAGCTGTGGCTGCTTCCTTCCGGACCTGACCAGGTTCACCGCGCCACGATGCGGGGAGACCCGCCACGCCGAATGATAACCCGAGCGCTCCGCCTTCGGCGACACCCGGATGAAAAATCAGGCGGAAAGTCAGCCGCCGCCGCGCTGAAAATGCCGGTCGAAACGCGCCATGAAGGTCTGCATGCGGACCGGATCCGGCGACGGAAAATCGATCTGCACGCGCAGCCGGGGCAGGCTCAGCAGCGCGATGTTCAGCGACGGCTGCACCGAAACCTGCAGCATCCAGCCACGGCCTTGCGCGCCATCGCCGCGATGCACGATGGGCAGTTCGACCGCGCCGGGCAGCATGCGGAAGAACTCTTCGCGCCCCAGGCTCATGACGCGCACCACCCGGCCAGAGCGCAGTTCGTCCGGCGTCAGCGGAAAGGCCGCGCTCACCCGCCGGCCACCGGTGGCCAGATGGCGAGCACGTCGTCGGCCACGAGTACGCGGGCATCGCGACCGGCCGGCGGCACGTAGTGACCATTCACGAGCACCAGATGAACCAGGCGCGACGGCAGCTGATGGCGTGCGATCAGTTCGCCCACCGTCGTGCCGTCGGCCACATCCATCCGCCACTCGTTGGTCCGCTTCGCGTCATCCGGCAGGTAGTCGGACAGCGAGGCGTACAGCTTCAGCGTGATGCGCACGTCAGTGCATGGCCTCGGCCAGCGGCGCCGCACTGCGGGCCTGGGCGCTCGACAGGTAGGCTTCCATCACGCGCATCGGGTCGTGCATCAGGTGCTGTTTCCAGGTGCCCAGCGGCGTGCGCGTCTGGATCAGGCCGCGCAGCACGCCGACGTGATCGGTCAGGCCGATCGAGGTTGCACCCACCAGCACGTCACCCTTGAACTGCAGGCTGATGTAGCGGAAACGCTGCTCGTCGATCAGTTCGACCGAATCACCGCCATCGGCACCCCACCACTGGCCGAACGAAGCCGAGATCAGACCCAGGGTGTCGAGCACGTTGATCGCCATCGTGCCCTGCGAGCGGGTACTGCGCCCCAGCATGTTGAGTGCCGCCACCCTGCCCTGATCCACCGCGTTCGGCTGGATGGCGTTGACCAGACGTTCACCGGTCGAGAAGTCGATCGCCTCGGCCACGTCACCGGCTGCAAACACACCCGGGACATTGGTTTCGCAGCGCTCGTCGATCAGGATGCCGGTCGAGCAGGCGATGCCGCTGCCTTCGAGGAAGGCGACATTCGGCTTGACGCCGGCTGCGGCGATGATCAGATCGGCCACCACTTCGGTGCCATCGCCGAGCGTCGCGACCAGCGCACCGTTGTCCTGACGGATGGAAGTGACCCGCGCATTGGTATGCACGTTCACGCCCTTCTGCTGCACCCAGCGCGCGATCATGCCGCCCGCCTTGGACGTCATCATGCGCGGCACCATGCGGTCGCCCATCTCGACGATGTCCAGCTTGACGCCGCGCGAAGCCAGCGCTTCCATGATGATGCAGCCGATGAAGCCGGCGCCGATCTGCAGCACGCGTGCCCCCTTCTTCGCCTTGGCGGCGATGTGGCGGGCGTCGGCCAGCGTCCAGCAGCTGTGCACATTGGGCGAATCGATGCCCGGCACCGGCAGCCGCAGCGGATGCGAACCGGTGCAGATCAGCAGGCGGTCATACGGCAGCACCGTACCGTCTTCCATATGCACGGCACGCGCCACGGTATCGACGGATTTCGCGCGACCCAGCACCTCGCGGATGCGCAGCGACGCGAAGTGGCCATCGGTCTTGCGCAGCCAGGTGCCCTTCTCTTCGATGTTGCCGACCAGCAGATAGGGAATCGCCATGCGCGAATATGGCGGTTCGGGCTCGTCGCCTATCATGGTGATGTCGGCCGTGGCATCCGCCCGCCGCAGCGCCTCGGCGGCGACCACGCCGGCCGGGCCGTTGCCGATGATGACGTGTTTCATGTTTCTTCCTCTTGAAATGCACCGCGCCCCGAAGGGCGCGGTGCTGTCAGGGGCAAATCCCGCTCAGAGGCCCAGCCGGGCGATCGTCTCTGCGGTCAGGCGGCCTTCCTTGTCCCAGCCGCGCAACTCGTAGTACTCGGGAATCATCTTGTCGATGCCCGACACCATGCCCTTGGCCGGACCGACCTTGGCGCCTTCGGTCTTAAGGCGCGGCGGCAGATCGTCGTCCTTGCGGGTAAAGCCTGCATCGTTGTTGAACTGACGCTCGAGATTCCAGATGCGCTCGCCCATCAGATCCAGCTTCTCCATCGACCAGTCGCCCTCGCAGGCGGCCTGCACCTGCGGCTGAATGTCCGACAGCGCCCAGGCAAAGGTCGTGAACACGCACAGGCCGGACGAATCAACCACCGCAGTCGCGTCCTGGAAGGCCTTGACCAGCGCCGGTTTGCCTTCTGTGGTCAGCGGATCGGTCTTGACCGGGATGCCGAGCACTTCGGACGAGATCGTGTACGAACGCAGGTGACAGGCACCACGGTTCGAGGTCGCGTAAGTCAGACCCATGCCCTGTACGCCGCGCGCATCGTAGGCCGGGAATTCCTGGCCCTTGACCGACATCGACAGCTCGGGATGACCGTATTTCTCGCACAGGCGCTTGGAACCCAGGCCGATCACCTTGCCGAAGCCTTCGCCGCGCGCGGTGATTTCGGTCAGGTAGGTCAGAGCCTTGGCCGAACCGAACGGCGCTTCGATGCCGATCTCTTCCTTGGTCAGCACGCCCATTTCGTACAGTTCCATCACCGCACCGATGGTCGCGCCATAGGAAATCGGATCGAAGCCGTCTTCGTTGCACAGCATGTTCGCGTACTGCAGCGCTTCGATGTCGTCCACGCCGTTGGCACAACCCAGCGCCCAGGCAGCTTCGTATTCGAGGCCGCCCGACGCGCCCCAGTATTTCGGGCTGTTGACAACACTGAAGTGCGTGGCATCGATCTTCGAGATGCGGCCGCAGGCAATGGTGCAGCCGAAGCAGGCCTGGTTGTTCACCAGTTGCGCCTTGCCGTCGGTTTCACGCGGTTCGTGCATCGCTTCAGCCGAAATCTTGCGTGCGCCCTCGAACTGCACATCCTTGTGGTTGCGCGTCGGCATCGCGCCGATTTCGTTGATCACGTTCATCAGCACCTGAGTGCCGTAGGTCGGCAGGCCCTGACCGGTGACCGCGTTTTCCTTGAGGATCTTCTTCTTCTCGAAGGTGACCTTCATGAATTCCTTCGGGTTGGCGATATTGCCCACGCCGAGCGTGCCACGCACCGCGATCGCCTTCAGATTCTTCGAGCCGGCAACTGCGCCGACACCCGAACGACCTGCCGCACGGTGCAGATCGTTGATGATGCCGGCGTACAGCACGCCGTTCTCGCCGGCGCGGCCGATGCACGACACGCGCACCTGCGGGTCCTGATGTTCGGCCTTGATCTGACCTTCGGTTTCCCAGACAGTCTTGCCCCACAGGTGGGAGGCGTCACGCAGTTCGGCCTTGCCGTTCTCGATCGACAGATAGACCGGGCTCGACGCACGGCCTTCGATGATGACCATGTCCCAGCCAGCAAACTTCAGCTCGGCGCCGAAGTAGCCGCCCGAATTGGAACAGGCGATGGCGCCGGTCAGCGGTCCCTTGGTGACGACCGAGTAGCGGCCGCCGGTCGATGCCATGGTGCCGGTCAGCGGGCCGGTCGCCCAGATGATCTTGTTTTCGGGCGACAGCGGATCGACCTTGGGGTCGATCTCGGACGCCAGATATTTGGTCGCCAGGCCGCGCTGGCCCAGGTAGTCGCGTGCCCACTCCATGTTGAGCGGCTCGCTGGTGCACGTGCGATCGGTCAGATTCACGCGCAGGATTTTGCGGGTCCATGCCATGTCAGTCTCCTTCCCTGTCGATCAAGCGGACTGGTTGCCAAGCTTGTCGGCCCACTGGCGCATGCGCTCCAGGCCGGTCCAGTTGGCGTCCACATAGGTAATCGCCCCGGTCGGGCAGGCTTCGGCACAGGCCGGATCACCGCCGCACAGGTCGCATTTCTGCACCTTGCCGGTCTCGGCCACGTAATTCACGGTGCCGAACGGGCAGGCGATCGTGCATACCTTGCAGCCGACACAGACATCCTCGAGCACCACCTTGGCGCCGTTGGTCTTGTCGAGCTTGATGGCTTCGACCGGGCAGGCGTGCATGCACCAGGCTTCATCGCACTGGGTACAGGTGTAGGGAACCTTCGCGCCGGTGTGGTGGAACTCGAACACCTTGATGCGCGACAGCGAGTTGTTGAAAACACCATAGTTCTCGAACGAACAGGCCATTTCGCACTGCAGGCAGCTGGTGCACTTCGACGGATCGATATGTAGGGATTTCTGCATGTTGAACTCCTCCACGTTCTGGGCGTGTCATTTGTTCGCTGCGCACGGTGTGTCCGCACGTCGCGATTGCTATGAAAAACACTTCATATTCTAGCGCCCGGATTTTCGCGAATGCATCCATTCCAGTGCCGGATCACAAGCTTAATTGCTCAGCAGACAGCCAGATGTCCAGTTTCTGGACATCTGATCATTCATGAGGCACTACATGCACAGCGTCACGACCGGAGGCACCGGCTCAGCCATCGTGGCGACGCATTCGTTACCAGGATGGCTGAGCCGGGAACGATTCCGCAGACGCGCATGCATCCCGGCAACGGCGCCAGCCGCCGCTGCGCCGGGAGATCACTCTTCGTGGCGCGTCTCGAGGTAGGCGCGGATCGCCCACATGGCCTCCTGCTGCAGCACGTTCTCGAACGGCGGCATATAGACCGCGCCGTTGCGCACACGGCCGTGGCGCACGGTATTCACGAAATACTCGTCAGTCTCGGCGTCGATCGGCAGCATGCGCAGATCGGGAGCAATGCCGCCGCTGATCGCCTCGAGACCATGGCAGCGCGCGCAGTTCTGGTTGTACGCCGAGGTGCCGACGCGAATCGCTTCCTTATCGCCGCGGTAGGGATTCTCCTTCCGCCATTCGGCGCCAACCGGCTTGAGGGTGCTGACATCGACTGCCTGCGGCGTCACATCGCCATGGGCTTCGACACGAACCGCGGTCGCGGCACCCAGTCCGATCAACGCGGTCGCGACGACCGTCGCCTTGATGAATCCGGTTCCTGCTTTCATAACACCTCCAAGAATTTTTCGGTCACTGCAAAATAGCCTGCCGACCGGGCCAACGCACGAAACATGCCATTTTATGGCAGTTGGTGTCGCGAGTGCCCAAGCATTAGCCGAAGACATCATAAAGCCGTAATATCGCCCGGCATCCGTAATCCGGGCACTACCTAATCCGGGCACTACCCTTTGCCTGCAGCATCAAATGCCAGAGCCGAGCATACCGGCCGTCGCACCCCGGCAACGGGTATGGAGGAGATGATGGAATTCACCGCAACCGAGCTTTCACGCAGCGAAAAGGCGCATGAACTGATGCGCAGTGTCGGCGAAGTGCCGACCGGCGTTCTTCCCGCGCTGATAGAAACGTCCTGGAGCCGCTGCATCAGCCGCGGCCTCGACGCCGACAGCAGCAGCCGGGAGATCGAGCGCGCGCGCCGCGACGTACTGCTGACCGAACGCGAACGCAACGAGTCGCTGCTCAAGCACGCCGCGCCGGTGATGAACGGCCTGTACGCGCAGATTGCACGCTCGGGTAGCATGATCGTGCTGACCAATGCGTCAGGTTTCATCCTGCATTCGGTCGGCGACCAGAGCTTTCTCGACCGGGCATCCAAGGTCGCGCTGTCACCTGGCGTCGAATGGTCGGAAGAGAGCAAGGGAACAAATGCCATCGGTACGGCACTGGTCGAGAAGGCGCCGGTGTCGGTGCACGGTTCGCAGCACTTCTTTGCCGCCAACCATTTCCTGACCTGTTCGGCCTCGCCCATCTTCGATCCCTGCAGCCGCATGCTCGGCGTGCTCGACGTTACCGGCGACTCGCGCAATCCGTCGCATCACAGCTTGGCGCTTATCAATCTGGCGGTCCAGACGATAGAGAACC
>DATCUL010000363.1:0-3994 GCA_036567405.1 Methyloversatilis sp.
CTCGCCTACAACACCCTCAACAACGCATCCGTCACCATCGTCGGAATCGGCGGCGTCGGTTCATGGGCCGCCGAAGCAATCTCTCGACACGGCATCTCCAAAATCTCAATCATCGACCTCGATAACGTCGCAGAATCAAACATCAACCGACAGATCCAGGCGCTGCAGCCAACCCTCGGAATGGCGAAGGTGGATGCGTTGGCCGAACGCATCGCCTTGATCAATCAGGAGTGCTCCGTCACTCGCATCGAGGATTTCCTTAGTCCGGAGAATGTCGATGAGTTGTTGTCATCGCGACCGGACGTCGTTCTCGACTGCACCGATCAGACCTCGGCCAAGGTGGCAATGGCAGAGTATTGCCATATCAATGGGCTGGCACTGTTCATGGCCGGGGCAGCCGGTGGACGCACGGATCCGACTCGCATCCGCCATGCGGATCTAGGGGCAACGCAGGGTGACGCACTGCTCGCACGCGTGCGTTCGCTGCTGCGCAGGAACGGGCGCGTGAAGTTGTCGCGCAAGGAGCATTTCGGTATCGAGGCCGTCTATTCCGCCGAGCCCATGCGAAAGCCAATGGCCGAGGCCTGCGACGTCACGACCGCGCCTCAGGGTCTGAGTTGTGCCGGCTACGGCTCCAGCGTCTGCGTCACCGCGGGTTTTGGCTTCGCACTCGCCGCGCGTGCGATCGAACATCTGCTGACACGCTGAGCTGCGAGACTTTCCGCGCAAAGACCGTTACACTGCGTCCGCGCCATGCCAATAGGCGCGTTCCCTTGTCTCCCTGACAAGAGGAGGCCAGAGCCTCCCTTCCGGAATCCACCCCTGTCTGCCTGTATTGGTGTCACTCAGTTTGAGCGACGGGCCGTCGCTGGAGAACTGTTTGAACACTGAAGTCGATTTCGCCGGGCTTGGCCTGGCAGAACCCCTGTTGCGCGCCATTTCCGAAGAAGGCTATACGCAACCCACCCCCATTCAACAAAAGGCCATCCCGCTGGTGATGGCTGGACGCGATCTGCTTGCAGCGGCCCAGACCGGGACCGGCAAGACGGCCGGATTCACGCTGCCCATCCTGCACACGCTGATGAACCGCCCGGCGAAGATTCCGCCTGGCCGGCCGCGTGTGCTGGTACTGACGCCGACCCGCGAGCTTGCAGCCCAGGTCGAGGAGTCGGTGCGCACCTATGGCGCGCATACCGACCTGCGCTCGATGGTCATTTTCGGCGGTGTCGGCATGAATCCGCAGTTGCAGGGGCTCAAGCAGCGCGTCGACATCCTCGTGGCCACGCCGGGCCGCCTGCTGGATCACCTGGGCGAAAAGACACTCGACCTGTCAGCAGTCGAGATCTTCGTGCTCGACGAAGCGGACCGCATGCTGGACATGGGTTTCATCCGTGACATCCGCAAGGTGATCGCGGCGTTGCCGAAGTCGCGCCAGACGCTGCTGTTCTCGGCCACCTTTTCGCCGGAAATCCGCGAACTGGCCCATGGCCTGCTCAACAATGCGGCGGAAGTCGAAGTCGCGCCGCGTAACACCACGGCGGAGCGGGTGGACCAGAGCGTCTACTTGATCGAACAGAGGCAGAAGCGCCACCTGCTCGCCCACCTGATCAACAAGGGCGAATGGTCGCAGGTGCTGGTGTTCACCCGTACCAAGCACGGCGCCAACCGCTTGGCAGAGCAGCTCGACAAGCAGGGCATCACGGCGGCCGCCATCCACGGCAACAAGAGCCAGAATGCGCGCACCCGTGCGCTCGCGGATTTCAAGAGCAACTCGCTGCGCGTATTGGTGGCGACCGACATCGCGGCGCGTGGTCTGGACATTGACCAACTGCCACAGGTCGTCAACTTCGAGCTCCCGAGCGTGCCGGAGGATTACGTGCACCGTATCGGCCGTACCGGCCGTGCCGGTGCCAGCGGTGCGGCCGTGTCGCTGGTCGATCGTGAGGAAATCAAGCTTTTGTCGGCGATCGAAAAGGTGACGCGGCAGTCGATCACGCGCGTCAGTACCGATGGTTTCACGCCGGTCGCGACTGCAGACGAACCCGAGCGTGGCCCGCGTCCGCCGGCCCGCGGCAGCCGTCCGGAAGGTGCGCCGCGCAGCCGGCCGGCTGCCGGCGCCAAACCGCGCCCGACAGGTGACCGTCCGGCTCGTTCAGCGCAGGGCAAACCGGCCGCTCAGGGCAAGCCATTTGGACAGGGCGCTGCCGGCCGGCCCTCGAACCGCAATGGCAATACCGCCGGTGGCAATCGTGCGCCGGCACGCCTGCAGGACGATGACGACAACCGCGGCAACCGCCTTCTGCCCCAGGCCGCGGCGCCGCGCGAGGTCAATGGCAACGTGATGCCGCGCAGCGGTGACGGACGCAGGCCGCAGACGCCGGCGCTATTCTCGTCGCGCAGCCGCTCGGGCCAGAACTCGCGCTGATCCGGCCTTTTTGCGTGCTTCCACCGGCATGACCAGGGACGATCCGATGCGCGACGACGCACTGCGCGTGCTGAAGGACGTCTTCGGGCATGCCGCGTTTCGCGGCGCGCAGCGCGACATCGTCGAGCATGTCGCGGATGGTGGCGATGCGCTGGTGCTGATGCCCACCGGCGGCGGCAAGTCGCTGTGCTATCAGGTGCCGGCGCTGCTGCGTCCGGGCACTGCAGTCGTCGTGTCGCCGCTGATCGCACTGATGCAGGATCAGGTTGCGGCGCTGACCCAGCTTGGCGTGCGCGCGGCCTTCCTCAATTCGACACTGGATCTGGAGCAGGTACGCGAGGTCGAGCGCAGCTTGCTCGACGGTTCGCTCGACCTCCTGTACGTGGCACCGGAGCGGCTGAATACGCCGCGCTGCCTCGATCTGCTGAGCCACATCCGGCCTGCGTTGTTCGCCATCGACGAAGCGCACTGCGTCGCGCAGTGGGGGCACGACTTCCGGCCGGAATACCTGCAGCTGTCAGTGCTGCACGAGCGTTTTCCCGATGTGCCGCGCATTGCGCTGACCGCCACGGCAGATCCGGCAACGCGGGCCGAAATCATCGAGCGGCTGGCTTTGCAGGACTCGCGGGTGTTCGTGTCCAGCTTCGACCGGCCCAACATCCGTTACACCATCGTCGACAAGGACGATGCCCGCAAGCAGCTGCTGCGTTTCATCCGCAGCGAGCATCCGGACGACGCCGGCATCGTCTACTGCCTGTCGCGCAAGAAGGTCGACGAGACGGCGGAATGGCTGGTCGCGCAGGGGCTGCGTGCACTGCCCTACCACGCGGGCATGGATGCGCAGATGCGGGCGGCGCATCAGGCGCGCTTCCAGCGCGAGGATTCCATCATCGTCGTCGCCACCATCGCCTTCGGCATGGGCATCGACAAACCGGATGTGCGTTTTGTCGCCCACCTCGACCTGCCGCGTTCGATCGAGGGCTACTACCAGGAAACGGGGCGTGCCGGTCGAGACGGTGCGGCCGCCGACGCATGGATGGCCTACGGGCTGGCTGACGTCGTGCAGCAGCGCCGCTTCATCGACCAGTCGGAAGGCAGCGAGGCGTTCCGTCGCATCTCCGGCAGCAAGCTCGACGCGCTGCTTGGCCTGTGTGAAACCGCGCAGTGCCGACGCGTGCATCTGCTGGCCTACTTCGGCGAGCAGGGCGAGCCGTGCGGCAACTGCGACAACTGCCTGAATCCACCGGAAACCTGGGATGCCACCGTGGCGTCGCAGAAGTCGCTGTCGGCGATTTACCGTACCGGGAGTCGCTTCGGCGCAACCCATCTGATCGATGTGCTGCGTGGCAAGGACACCGAACGCATCCGCCAGTGGGGGCATGACAAGCTGAGCGTCTACGGCATCGGCAAGGTCGAGGACGAACACCTGTGGCGCAGCGTATTCCGGCAGCTGGTGGCACTCGGTCTGGCGCGCGTGGATCACGAATCCTTTGGCGCGCTGGTGCTGACCGAAGCGGCGCGCCCGGTGCTGCGCGGCGAACAGAAGGTGATGATGCGGCGCATCGTAGA
>DATCUL010000364.1:0-3421 GCA_036567405.1 Methyloversatilis sp.
TGACGGCCGGCGGCGTGCCGGCCGGCGCGTCGGCCGGCGGCGGGTAACCGAAACTTGCCTGCTCCATCACCAGCATCGGGTTGGGCAGATTGGGCGGTTCCTTGAATTCGAAGGTGAAGTCGGCGCTGGCCAGCATGGGCGCCAGCTTTTCCATGCGGTCGAGCGCCTTGACCCGGCTCTGCGCCTGCTTGGCCTTGCTGGCCTTGGCCTTGAAGCGGGCGATGAACTTCTGCAGGTGGGCGATCTTGTCCTGCTGCTTCAGGTAGGCGTTCTGCTGCAGTTCCATCTGCTGCGCGCGCATGTCCTCGAAGGTGCTGTAGTTGCCGCCGTAGCGCGTCAGCTTGCCGGCATCGATGTGCAGCGTGACGTCGGTGATCGCGTCGAGGAATTCGCGGTCGTGGCTGATCACCACCAGCGTGCCCTCGTAACGCTTGAGCCAGGCTTCCAGCCACACCAGCGCATCGAGGTCCAGGTGATTGGTCGGTTCGTCGAGCAACAGCAGGTCGGACGGGCACATCAGCGCACGCGCCAGCTGCAGGCGCATGCGCCAGCCGCCGGAGAAGCTGTTGACCGGATTGCACAGCTGGTTCGACGTGAAGCCCAGACCGAGGATCAGCGCCTGCGCGCGCGACTGTGCGTCGTGCGCGCCGGCATCGTGCAGCGCCATGTAGGCGTAGGCCATGCGCTCGCCGTCATCGCTGGCCTCGGCCGCATGCACCTCCCGCTGTGCGGCCAGCAGCGCGGTGTCGCCCTCGATGACGAAGTCGGTCGCCGGCTGATCGGTTTCCGGCATGTCCTGCGCCACCTGCGCCATGCGCCACTGCGCGGGCATCACGAACTCGCCGCCGTCCTCATGCAGCGTGCCGTTCAGCAGCGCGAACAGCGTCGATTTGCCTGCGCCGTTGCGGCCGACCAGACCAACCTTCTCGCCCGGATTGATGGTGGCGGTGGCGCCATCAAGCAGCACCTTGGCGCTGCGGCGAAGGACGACGTTTCTGAGCGTGATCATGCGGGTGAAACTCCAGCGGACTGTCCCGCAACGACGAGCGGCAAGACTTGGGTAAGAACGAAGCCTGGACGGATGTCCCGCGCCCTCGGGCACGCTTCCGGCCCGGTCGTCCGGGTAACGGACGACCATGCAGGCCGGGATGGAAGGGTCGGCGACGGCGGCAATCGCCAACGCGGGGCGAAGTATCTTCGCCCGCGACCGGTGCAGTCAATCGGAGACCGGATGCAGCAGCCCTGGTTCAGGTCAGTAAAGACACGCCGCCAACCAATGCTTCACCGTTTTACGTCAATTGGAACAGGAACCCCGGCACAAGGGCAGTACCGCGACGCCCCTGCAGGAGCGAGCCATGCTCGCGATTCCCCTCAGTAATGGTCGACCGCCGCTGTTCGACGACCGGAACGCGACCATGGGTCGCTCCTGCAAAGGCACACCGCGTCGGACCAATCGGGAACGGGAATCCCGCGGCAAGGGCGGCGCCACGACCCGCCTCAGAGCATCGCCATGCGCGACTTGGCCAGCGGCGGATTCTTCGCCAGGTAACGGCGCACGCCGCGCAGGATGGCTTCGGCCAGCTTGTCCTGGTAGGCGTCGTCGGTCAGCCGCTTTTCCTCTTCCGGATTGGAGATGAAGGCGGTTTCGACCAGGATGGACGGCACGTCCGGCGCCTTCAGCACCGCGAATCCGGCCTGTTCGACCTGCGCCTTGTGCAGCGTGTTCACGCCACCCAGCTCGCCCAGCACGGCGCGACCGAGCTTCATCGAATCGTTCATGGTCGCGGTCTGCGACAGGTCGAGCAGCGTGCGCGCGAGGTAGGGATCCTTGACGTCCAGATTGACGCCGCCGATCAGGTCGGCCGAATTCTCGCGCTGCGCCAGCCAGCGTGCCGCCGAACTGGTGGCACCGCGGTCGGACAGCACGAACACCGAACTGCCGCGCGCGTCCGGACGCACGAAGGCGTCTGCGTGAATCGACACGAACAGGTCGGCATGCACGCGGCGCGCCTTGTCTACGCGGTTGCCCAGCGGCACGAAGAAATCTGCATCGCGCGTCAGCACCGCGCGCATCGCCGGATCGGCGTCGATCTTGGCGCGCAGCCGCTGCGCGACCTCGAGTGTCACGTCCTTTTCGTAGCTGCCGCCGCGACCGACCGCACCGGGATCCTCGCCGCCATGCCCCGGATCGAGCACGATGGTGATCAGCCGGCTGACGCTGCCCTCGGGTTCGGCCTGCTGCGCCGGCTGCCGGCGCGTGGTGTCACGCTGCGCGGTCTGGCGCGGCGCTTCCGGCTGCGTATTGACGGCCTGCGGCTGTACCGGTGCGTCCGGCTGGTCCGGCGTCGCCTCGCCCTGATAGACGATGTCGCCCTGGCGCGCCAGACGCATCAGCGGATCCGCCGGCTGCATCGGGTAGATGTCCATCACCAGCCGATGGCCGTACTGGCCGACCGGCGCCAGCGTGAACACCTGCGGCTTCACTTCGGTCTTCAGTTCCATCACCAGCCGCACCACGCCCGGCTTGTTGCGGCCGGCACGGAGAACCTTGATGTACGGATCGGCGTCGGAAATCTTGCCGGGCAGGCTGCCCAGCACATTGTTCAGTTCCAGCCCTTCGAGGTCGATCACCAGGCGTTCCGGATCCTTGACCAGGAAGTGGGAGAACTTCAGCTCGTCGCGGGATTCCAGCGTGATGCGCGTATATTCCAGCGCCGGCCAGACGCGCACGGCGAGCAGCGACGACGCCGCGGCGCGCCCTGCCGGGCTGACCGACAGCAGCACCGAAGCGCCGGAAAATCCGAGAAAATGGCGGCGGCTCAGGCCGGACCCGGCCGGCCTTCCGCGGCGTGCAGCAGACGATCTAAACATGCCCGTCCCCCTTCGCTGCAGGCGGACAGACGCGCATGGCGCGCTTCGCCGACCACGGCGAGCGCGATGCGCAGATCGGGCGGCGGCAGATGGCCGCCAGCCTTGTCCGGCCATTCGACCAGACAGACCCCGGCGGCATCGCCGGTTTGCCCGAAATATTCGTCAAGACCTGCTTCAATGAATTCATCCGGATCGGTGAATCGATAAAAATCAAAGTGATACAAAGGGAAGTTTAAGCTAGAAATAGCATAAGATTCAAGCAAAGTGAAGGTCGGACTCTTAACCTTTCCCGCGTGGCCCAGCGCCCGCAGTGCGCCGCGCACCAGGGTGGTCTTGCCGGCACCCAGATCGCCGTCGAGAAACACGGTCAGTCCGGGCGCCAGCGCACGTGCCAGACGCGCGCCCAGCGCCTCGGTGGCGGCGGTATCCGCAAGATCAATGCTGAAAGACGAGGTATCGGGAGCGGGCATGGCCGGAAACGGATTGTCGGGACAGCCGCCATTATCAACCGGCACCGGTGCGACGCCGGCATGAGCACGGGCCTGCCCTG
>DATCUL010000365.1:0-9458 GCA_036567405.1 Methyloversatilis sp.
CGTCGTCGCGTACCGACAGGTGCAGCCCGCCGGCATCCCGATTCAGCGCGATCCGGACCGCACCCGCACCGGCGTGGCGTTCTATGTTGTTCAGCGATTCCTGCACCACGCGGAACAGCGCCGTTCCGGCGTCGCCGTCGGCACCGATCTCGCGATCCGGGGCGAATTCCACACGGATGCCGGTGCGCTGGGAAAATTCGTCGAGCACCTGCGACAGCGCCGGCACCAGGCCGAGCGTGTCGAGCGCGGTCGGACGCAGTCCGTGCGAGATGCGTCGCACGTCGCCGAGCACTTCGTTGACGCCGGCCAGCCCGCGGGCGAGCGCCTGGTCAGCGCCGCGCCGGTGCTCCCCTGACGAGGTGGTGACGTCTTCAGCCTTGTGTTGCAGCCGCTCCTGCGCGGATTCCAGCAGGAACTTGACCGACACCAGGCTCTGGCTGACCCCGTCGTGCAGTTCGCGTGCCACGCGTGCCCGCTCGCTTTCCTGCGAACGCACGACCTGGCGTGCCAGTTCGCGCATCTTCAGCATGGCGTCACGGCGATCCGACACGTTCAGTGCCAGCCCCGACAGCGCGACGAGCACCGTGGCAATCACCGCGATGCCGGCAATCACGGCCAGCGTGTTGCGGATGGCCAGCGCAGCCTGGCGGTCCATGCGCGCGCGCGCCGCCTCGATGTCGTCGAGATACAGGCCGGTGCCGACCATCCAGCCCCAGCGAGGCACCGGTGCAACGTAGCCGAGCTTGTGTTCGAGCCGGCCGGTGGATGGCCGCTGCCACATGAATTCGACGAAGCCGCCACCTTCGCGGGCCTGTGCGATCAGGTCCTGTATGGTCAGCCGGCCTTGCGGGTCACGCAGCGACCACAGGTCCTTGCCGACCAGATCGGGCTGGCGCGGGTGCATCAGGTTGCGGCCCTCGAGGTCATAAACGAAGAAGTAGCCATCCTTGCCGAATTCGAGCCGCTGCAGGATCTGCAAGGCCTGCGAGCGGGCGGCTGCATCGTCGCGGCCGGTCAGGTGAGCGATGCTGCCCTGCGCCAGATCGACGTAGTGCTGGAGTTCGTTGCGCCGGGCGTCCATCAGCGCCGGTTCGATCACCGCAAGTTCGGCCTCGGTCAGCGCCTGCGCCTGCAGCCGCACCACGGCAGCCACTGCCGCGATGGCCAGCAGCAGCGGCACGATGGCGAGCAGCACGAATTTCAGGCGCAGTTGCATCGGTCGGGAGTGGTGCGTCGATGGGGTGGCGGACATGATAGTCGCTGCCCGGCCGGGGATCGGCAGTGGATGCGGATTCTGCGTGGGGAATCGCGAGCATGGCTCGCTCCCACAGGGCAGGGCCACCGTTTTTGATCGGGGTGCGGTTTTTTTGTGGGAGCGACCCACGGTCGCGATGCGGTCGTTGATCAGCGGCCGACACGGATTTGACGCGTGGAATCGCAAGCACGGCTCGCTCCCACAGGGGCAGGGCCACCGTTTTTGACCGGGGCGCGGTTTTTTTGTGGGAGCGACCCACGGTCGCGATGCGGTCGTTGATCGACGGCCGACGTGGATTTGACTTGGGGAATCGCAAGGGTGGCTCGTTCCTGCAGTTGGGCCACCACCTCCGATCCAGCGAGCATGCCGAAAACGCTGGCTGGACTGGGCCCAGGGTTTTCCCTTACGTATTCACACGGAGATGCGCTGCGTGAAGACACCGATGCGGTGCCAGAGGTGCGCAAACCATACTTCGCGCAGGCCCCGATCGGAGGCTGGCGACCGTTTCCGGTCGGACGACAGGAGGAGAGACAATGAATTCCATTCTTCCCAAGCTGGGCTGGGCCGCACTTTCGCTGGTGGCGGCGGCATCGCTCGGCGTGGTTGCGCTGTCGCGTGGCGAAACCATCAGCGCGTTGTGGATCGTGGTCGCCGCGATCACGATCTATTTCATCGCTTACCGCTTTTACGCTCGTTTCATCGCCTACCGCGTGGTCGGTGTTGATGGCAACCGCGTCACCCCGGCCTGGGGCAAGAACGACGGGCTGGACTACGTACCGACCCATCGCAACATCCTGTTCGGCCACCACTTCGCCGCCATTGCCGGCGCCGGACCGCTGGTCGGCCCGGTGCTGGCGGCCCAGATGGGCTATCTGCCGGGCGTGCTGTGGATACTCGCCGGTGTGGTCTTTGCCGGTGCGGTGCAGGACTTTCTGGTGCTGTTCATTTCCACCCGCCGCGACGGCCGTTCGCTAGGTGACCTGATCAAGTCCGAACTGGGTGAGGTGCCAGGCGTCATCGCGCTGTTCGGCGCCTTCATGATCATGGTCATCATCCTCGCCGTGCTGGCGCTGATCGTGGTCAAGGCGCTGGCCGATTCGCCCTGGGGCACCTTCACCGTGGCGGCGACGATACCGATCGCCATCATCATGGGCGTGTACATGCGCTACATCCGTCCGGGGCGCATCGGCGAAATCTCCATCGTCGGCTTCGTGCTGCTGATGGGCGCGATCCTGGTCGGCGGCGAGGTGGCGGCCAGTCCGACGTGGGCGCCGATGTTCACCTTCGACGGCAAGCAGCTCACCTGGATGCTGATCGCCTACGGCTTCGTCGCTTCCGTGATGCCAGTGTGGCTGCTGCTGGCGCCGCGCGACTACCTGTCCACCTTCCTGAAGATCGGCACCATCGTCGGTCTGGCGCTGGGCATCTTCATCGTGGCACCGCAGTTGCAGATGCCGGCAGTCACCAAGTTCATCGACGGTACCGGTCCGGTCTGGGCGGGCAACCTGTTCCCCTTTCTGTTCATCACCATCGCCTGCGGCGCGGTATCGGGCTTCCACTCGCTGATCGCATCAGGCACCACCCCCAAGCTGCTGGACAAGGAAACCGATGCGCCGCTGATCGGCTACGGCGGCATGCTGATGGAGTCCTTCGTCGCCATCATGGCGCTGGTGGCCGCGTCCTGCATCGACCCGGGCGTGTATTTCGCGATGAACAGCCCGGCGGCGGTGATCGGCAAGACGGCGGCCGAGGCGGCTCCGGTCATTTCGCAGTGGGGCTTCGTCGTCACGCCCGAGGTGCTGACCCAGACCGCGGCCGATGTCGGCGAAAAGAGCATCATTTCGCGCGCCGGCGGCGCACCGACGCTGGCCGTCGGCATGGCGCACATCCTGCACCAGGTGATAGGCGGCAAGACCATGATGGCCTTCTGGTACCACTTCGCCATCCTGTTCGAGGCGCTGTTCATCCTGACCGCGGTAGATGCCGGTACGCGGGCAGGGCGCTTCATGCTGCAGGACCTGCTCGGCGCGTTCGTGCCGTCGTTCCGCCGCACCGAGGCTCTGCTGCCCAATCTCGTCGCGACCGGCCTGTGCGTGGCGGCCTGGGGCTACTTCCTGTACCAGGGCGTGGTCGATCCGCTGGGTGGCATCAACACGCTGTGGCCGCTGTTCGGCGTGGCCAACCAGATGCTGGCTGCCGTCGCGCTGGTGCTGGCGACCGTGGTGCTGGTCAAGATGAAGCGCCAGCGCTATGTCTGGGTCACTGTGCTGCCGACCGTCTGGCTGCTCGCCTGCACCTTGACGGCCGGCTGGCAGAAGGTGTTCAGCATCAATCCGAAGATAGGCTTCCTGGCACACGCCGCCAAGTTCAGCGCCGCGGCGGAGAACGGCGACGTACTGGCGCCGGCCAAGAGTCTGGCGCAGATGCAGCAGGTGATCGTGAATGACTACGTCGACGCGGCCCTGGCCACGATCTTCGTGCTGGTGGTGGTGTCGATCACGCTGTTCGGCATCCGCGCCGCGCTGAAGGCGCTGCGCCACGACCAGCCGACAGTACGCGAGACGCATCACGCGCCGCTGTCGGTCGCGGTCAAGGGCTGAGCGCGCCGTGTTCAAGGACCTCGCGCGCATGGGTGAATACCTCGGGCAGGCGGCCCGTCTGATGGTGGGGCTGCCCGACTACGACACCTATGTCCAGCACATGCGGATGAAGCATCCGGAGCAGCCACCGATGAGTTACGAGGCCTTTTTCCGCGAGCGGCAGGAAGCGCGTTTCGGTGGTGCGACAGGCAAATGCTGTTGAGCCTGTTGCCGTCCGGTCAGACCGGTTTGCAGTTGCAGTCGTTGTAGTTGTAGTTGTTTTGCTGGTGTTTCACTTGTTGGTACCCGTTCCATCTCTCTGCCTCTGATTGGGCCGGGGTCGGCTCAGGCCGCCCCGGCCGTTTTTTTGAAGGTGCCCCATGAATGACCAGAACGCGATACCTGTGACACTGCTGACCGGCTTTCTCGGCGCCGGCAAGACGACCTTGCTCAACCGGCTGCTGCGCGCGGATCACGGCGAGCGTATCGCGGTCGTGGAAAACGAATTCGGTGCGGCCGGCATCGACGGCCAGCTGCTCGACCGGGCGGCGGTGTCGGTGGTCGAACTGTCGAACGGCTGCATCTGCTGCAGCGTCAAGGGCGAACTCGCCGCCGCACTGGCCGACATGCTGGCGCGGCGCGACGCCGGCCTGCTCGCCTTCGACCGGCTGGTGCTCGAGACGACCGGACTGGCCGATCCGGCGCCGGTGGTGCAGATGTTCTTCAACGATGCGACGCTGCGCGAACGCTTCCGGCTGGACGGCGTGGTGACGCTGGTCGATGCCCGTCATTTCGCGCAACAGCATGCGCGCGAGCGTGTGGCGGCGTCGCAGGTGGCCTTTGCCGACCGTCTGCTGATCAGTCACGCCGACCAGGTACCGGCGCAGCAGGTGGCGGACCTTCATGAGCGTCTGCAGCGCGTCAATGCACGCGCGCGCATCATCCTGGCGGACAGTGCCGACGAGGACTGGCGCGACCTGTTCGCCATCAATGGTTTTTCGCTCGATGAGCGCGGCCTGCCGAAGGCCGGCTGGCTGCCCGCAGCGCCGCGCGGAGCGGCCGGCTCCGGCATCATGGACGTCCGTTCCTGGGACGACGACATTGGATCGGTGCTGCTCGAATGCGCGCAGGCGCTGGATCTGGATGCCGTCTCGGACTTCGTCGACGCGCTGATCGCCGAACATTCGGTCGACCTGCTGCGCTACAAGGGGATTCTCGCCATCGCCAATGAGCCGCGGCGGCTGGTCTTCCAGGGTGTGCACCGAATCGCCGGCTTCGATTACGGTCGCCCGTGGGGTGAGGACGAGACACCGGTCAGCCGTATCGTGCTGATCGGTCGTCGACTGCCGGCTGCCGATCTGCGCCAACGCTTCCTCGCAGCAGCCGCCAGCGGTTTTCTGGCGGCCTGAGCGCAGCGCCTTGCCGTGCGCCCGTCCTGCTGCAGACGCCGGTCAGAGATTGCGCCGGCGCAGGATGTCGAGAGCGCTCTCGTAGTCGAAGGTGTCGATATGACGGCTGAAGTTGTCATGCTGTTCGCCGAGCACCATGGCCAGCAGGCGGGTCGACGCACGAGCCAGCGTACTGGCTCCCGTATCGTTGGCCGCCAGCAATGCTTCCAGCTCGGCCAGCAGACGCCGGGTGTGACCATGCTCGTGCCCGATGGCGTCATCGACGTATTCCGGCCGAGCGGGTTCGTCCGGCATGCCTTCGATTGCATCGAGCAGGTGCATCAGTTCGCTTTCGCACTGCGACAGCAGATCCTGGCATTCGACCGGACCGGCTTCTATCCGCAAGGCATGTTCAAAGCGGGCGATCAGGGCACCGAGGTGCGTTGCGCCGAGTGTGCCTAGCATGCCTTTCAGGTCGTGCACCAGACGCAGCGCCGCCTTGATGTCCTGATCGGCGAGCAGTGTGCGGATCGAATCCATGTCGCTGCCGTGGGTGGCTGCGAAGCGGCGCAGAAGCCGCCGGTAGGATCCTGTTTCGCCCTGCAGCATGTCCAGAGCGCGCCCGGCCTCAAATCCCGGAATGGCATTCAGATAACGCACCAGAGGCGGGGCATCGGACGCCGCCGCCGCGGCGGGCGCAGGCTGCGTTGAGTCGTGCGCGGGCAGCGACAGGCAGTGCAGCAGCTTTACGTAAAGCGTCGAGGGAATCACCGGTTTGGTGACGACGTCATTCATGCCAGCCGACAGGCAGGCCTGACGGTCCTCCTCGAATGCATTGGCGGTCATGCCGAGAATGGGCAGCGCGCAGCCACGTGCACGCAGCGCCCGCGTGGCATTCAGCCCGTCCATCACCGGCATCTGCACGTCCATCAGTATCAGGTCGTAGGTGTTGGTTTCCGACATGTCCAGCGCGATCTGTCCGTTCCCGGCGACGTCCACAATCAGTCCGGTACCGGAGAGCAACTCGCGTGCGACCTCCTGATTGATCGGATTGTCTTCGACCAGCAGTACGCGGGCACCGGGATGATCGCGCCGCAACGTGTGCTCTGCATCCTCGGGCGCCCTCTTGTCCGACGCACCTGGCAGCGGGTCCAGGCCCCGCTGCAGCCGGACCGTGAGCCAGAACGTGCTGCCCTTGCCGGGGACACTGCTGGCACCCGCGTCGCCACCCATCAAACGTGCCAGTCGGCGGGTGATCGCAAGGCCCAGACCGGTGCCGCCGTATCGGCGGGTGGTTGACACGTCCGCCTGGGTGAATGATTCGAACAGCAGCGGCAGTTTGTCCGGTGCGATACCTATACCGGTGTCTTCGACTTCGAAGCGCACCAGCAGACCCTGCTGGTTTTCGTCGAGCAGAGCTGCGCGCAGCCAGATAGTGCCTCGCTCGGTGAATTTGACGGCATTGCCGGCGTAGTTGAGAAGGGCCTGGCGCAGCCGCGTCGTGTCACCGCGCAGTGACAGCGGAACGTGGTCGCGATCGACCTTGATCACGAGTCCCTTTTCACGCGCCGGCTCGGCCATCAGATCCAATACGTTGTCCAGCAGACCGGGCAGCGTGAAATCCGACTGATCCAGTTCAAGATGGCCGGCTTCGATCTTCGACAGGTCCAGAACGTCGTTGATGATGGCCATCAGATGTTTTGCTGCATTATCTATCTTGTCCAGCCGGTCGCTCCGCATCTCGGCCGACTGATGCTGCCGGAGGAGGTAGGTCAAGCCGATGATGGCGTTCATCGGCGTACGGATTTCATGGCTCATGTTGGCCAGGAAGGCGCTCTTCGCACGATTCGCGGCATCGGCGGCCTGCCGGGCGGATTCAAGTTCGGTCGTCCGGTTGGCCACGAGTTCTTCGAGATGATGACGGTGGCGGTCCAGTTCCTCGCCCAGTCGCTTCTTCTCGGTGATGTCTTCCTTGACTGCCACGTAATGGGTGATCCGGCCGTTGCTCTGTCGCAACGGCGTGATGATGGCGAATTCGACGTATTCGGAACCATCCTTGCGCCGGTTGATGAATTCGCCCTTCCAGGCCAGTCCGTTTGACAGTGCCTGCCAGAGCGACTCGTAGGTCTTCGCCGGCGTTTGGCCGGATTGAAGTACGCGCGCGTTGCGACCAATGACCTCGTCACGGCTGTAGCCGGAGATACGCAGGAAGGCTTCATTCGCATATTCGATGCGGGCAGCCAGGTCGGTGATCACGATGCTTTCCGGACTTTGCTCGACCGCCAGCGACAGTTCGCGCAGTGATGCGTTGGCCGCCTCGGCGCTGGCACGGGCCGCCACTGCCTCCTTCATCAGCCTCAGCGCTTCGTCGCGCGCCTGTCGCTGTTCCTCGATGGCGGCAGCCTGGCTTTCCCGCAAGGCCGCTTCCGCTTTCAACCGTTCGGTCACATCGAGGAAGGTGACCAGAATGTCGTCGTCGATGACGATGGCCGACACGATCGCGGTTCGAACGTCGCCGCTCTTGCAGGCGATGCGGTAATCATGCGGTTCGACGTCGGTACCGGTCGCGATGGCATGCGCCACCCGTGCGTTCCATTGCTCGAACACCTGTGCGCGATAAACCGGATCGGGGTAGGCACGTGGCCACCAGGCTTCGATAGTCGGCAGATCCGCGCGGCTGTATCCGAAGTCGTGCTCGAAACGCATATTGACGTCGACCAGCTCGCCGCTCGTGGTGATCAGTGCCTGTGGCGAGGCGCCATTGCTGAAAAGGCGACGGAAACGCCGCTCGCTCTGCCGCAGCGTCTCCTTTGCCGCTTCGTGACCGGCAGCAGTCTCGTCAAGCAGGCTGCGTATCGATGTCAGTTCGGTGATCGGCAAGGGCAGCTTTCCGGCAGCCGGGCCTTTCACCAGCATGGCCATCGATTCCGCCAGCTTGCGGCTGGCCAGCGCGCCGCCGAGCACACCGGCCACCGTGGCGCCGAGCAGGGTGAGCAGCAGTGTCGTGGTTGCCGTCTGTAACGGCGCATTGTAGATGTCGGTTGGAATTTCCAGCACGACGGACCAAGGCGCGACCGAGGAACGTGCGACGAACTTACCGTCCTGAGCAGTAAAGTTCATTGCGTCCATGGCTCGCGCAGCAATGATTGCGCCGGTGCTGTCGCGCAGCGAAATTGTCCAGCCGTCGGGCAGGGCAAGCCGGTCGATGTGAGTCCTGAATTGACTGGTTTCCAGCGTGGTCAGCACCACGTAACAGGTCTGGCCGTGACGCATGACGGGAACTGCAACGCCAACCAGCAACTGCTCGGCGATCGGCCCTCGTACGATGTCGCCGACGGCGGGCCGGCCAGTCTCCAGTGCGGTCGGTGCCGCTGCCCGTCCGGCCGGGCGCGGCAACCGGGGCAGCGGTGTGCCGAGAGGGACTCGGGTATTGATCAGCATGTTCATCGCGGGGTCGACCAGCACGACATGACTGCCAAAACTCTGCTGGAAGCCTTGTGCCTCCGCGTACAGCGTGTTCCAGTGTGCCGGGTCGTCGATCGTCGGCGATTTGGCGAGCATCGTCAGTGCGTTGATGCGGGCGTTCAGATCCTGATCGACTGCAGTGACGAGCACCCGCGTCAGGTTCGTTGCCTCAAGGTTCCGATCTTCCTGCAGATGTCGGACGTTGGCGATGGCCAGATAGATGGCCAGCAGCATCAGCGGCCCCACGCACAGCCAGATCAGCCGGGTAAGGAAGGTGTTCAGCGAGATTTCCCGCTGATTGCGTGGCTGTGAAGGCCGGTCGTGCGTCATCGGATCACGACCGGGCGGCCGGCGAAAATGTGCCCGGACAAAAGCAAGGCCGCGCGCTCGACACCGAATTGGCGACGAATCAGTGTCTGTGCACGGCGTGTTCCGCTCTCGACCGCGGTGGCGCAGGAGAGGAAGGCAACCGCCGCGAATCCGGCATCCGAAGAGCCGAAAAGACGGACGCTGAACCGGTGCCACCGGGTTTCGCACGAAACGGACTTGTTCCCTTCGATGACCGGCGCTGTGCGATGTGGGTATCGAAGGGTGGCTGCTGAATGGATGCACCACATGGTTAAAGTATCCCACGAGCGCGTTCCACCCGACTGCGTCAGCACACGACTTTATTCATTCATGGAGGCACCGGGCCGCCATGTCCTCCGGGCAGGGCGCCGCCGCAGTGGATTGGAGCCGGGTAGCCGATGCTCTCGGCGAGCCAGCAGTGGA
>DATCUL010000366.1:0-5952 GCA_036567405.1 Methyloversatilis sp.
AGCCCGGCTCGCCGCGGCGCTGCGCGCTCTCGGCGTCGGGCGTGGCAGCACGGTCAGCGTCATGCTGCCGAACACCCCGGAAATGATCGAGGCGCATTACGCGGTACCCGGGCTGAACGCGGTGCTCAACGCGCTGAACACCCGGCTCGACGCCGCACTGCTGGCCTGGCAGATGAACCACTGCGAAACGCAGGTGCTGCTGACCGACCGCGAGTTTTCGGCGGTCATGGCGCCCGCCCTGGACATCCTGCGCAACGAGTTCAGCCGGAATCCGGTGGTGATCGACGTCGACGACAGCGAATACACGGGCCACGGAGAACGCCTGGGCAGTCTCGAATACGAAGCCATGCTCGCCGCGCACCCGCCGCTCGCCCGGCTCGAAGGGCCGTCCGACGAATGGGATGCCATCGCCGTCAGCTACACCTCGGGCACGACCGGCGACCCGAAGGGCGTCGTCATCCACCACCGTGGCGCCTACCTGAACGCGGTGTCCAACGTCACGGCCTGGACCATGCCGCACTTCCCGGTCTACCTCTGGACACTGCCGATGTTCCACTGCAACGGCTGGTGCTTCACATGGACGCTGGCCATGCTGGGCGGCACGCACGTCTGCCTGCGCCGGGTGAACGCCCGGGACATCCTCGACGCCATACGCACGCATCGCGTCGATCACTACTGCGCCGCGCCCATCGTGCACAACCACATCTGCCACGCGCACGCGGAACTGCGGGCGGGCATCGAACACACCGTGCGCGGCCTGGTCGCGGGCGCCGCACCACCGGCCGCGATGATCGAGGGCATGGCGCGCATCGGCTTCGACATCACCCATGTCTATGGCCTGACCGAAACGTACGGTCCGGCGGCCGTGTCGGCCAAACGCGCAACCTGGGCACAGGAAAGCCTGTCCGAACAGACCCGTCTGAACGGCCGCCAGGGCGTGCGCTATCCGCTGCAGGAAGGCATGACCGTGCTGGACCCGGAAACACTGGTCGAAGTCCCGGCCGACGGCCAGACCATGGGCGAACTGATGTTCCGCGGCAACATCGTGATGAAGGGCTACCTGAAGAATCCGGACTCGACCGCCAAGGCCTTCGAGGGCGGCTGGTTCCACACCGGCGACCTCGGCGTCATCGAGCCTGACCGCTACGTCAAGATCCGGGACCGCAGCAAGGACATCATCATCTCCGGCGGCGAGAACATCAGCTCGCTCGAAGTCGAGGACGTGCTCTACCGCCACCCCGCCGTCGCGGCTTGCGCCATCGTCGCCCGCCCGGACGAGAAGTGGGGCGAAACGCCGCTGGCCTTCGTCGAACGCAAGCCGGACAGCGAGGTCACCGCCGAGGAACTGATCGCCCACTGCCGCAGCCTGCTCGCCGGCTACAAGGTACCGCGCGAAATCCGCTTCGAGGACTTACCCAAGACCTCGACCGGCAAGATCCAGAAATTCCTGCTGCGCGAGCGCGTGAAGTCATCGAGCGCGATCGGGTGAAGGGTCGGGCGCATTTCCGCGCCCGACACCGTGCGCCAGGAGAACTGTCGATGGTCGGAGTGCGATCCGCGGTCGACCTCTGGACTGACGGTCGCTCGTCACGAATGCAGCAGACATGGCAAATGCGGAGCCTGCAGTGAATATTGTCGAGCCGGATTGAAGAGCCCGCCGAAACCTGGTGCAAAAAAACGCCGCCCTCAGGCGGCGTCTTTCATCCAGCTTCAGCAACTTCGGCTCAGAACAGTCCCGACACCCGGCCGTGCTCGTCGATGTCGATCCGCTCCGCGCTCGGCACCTTGGGCAGGCCGGGCATGGTCATCATGTCGCCGCAGATGGCGACGACAAAGCCGGCGCCGTTGGCCAGGCGCACTTCGCGCACGTTCAGGGTGTGGCCGCTCGGTGCGCCCTTGACATTGGGATCGGCGGAAAAGGACATCTGCGTCTTGGCCATGCAGACCGGGAAGCTGCCGTAGTCCCTGTTCCACTCTTCGAGCTGCTTGCGCGCGCCTTCGGCGAAGGTCACCTGTCCGGCGCCGTAGATCTTGGTGGCGATGGCGGTGATCTTGTCCTGCAGCGTCGCCTGGGCATCGTAGACGAAGGTGTGCTGGCCCGGCGTGTTGTCGCAGATGTCAGCCACGGTGCGCGCCAGTTCCTCGGCACCGGCACCGCCGCTCGCCCAGTGGCGGGCGATGACGAAGCGGCCGCCCAGTGCCTCGATGCGGCGCTGGAGCAGCGCGATCTCGGCGTCGGTGTCGAAGGTGAAGTGATTGACCGACACCACGCACGGCAGGCCGTAGTGCTGGGTGATGTTCTTCAGGTGGCGCTCGATGTTGCAGATGCCCTGGTCGAGCGCTTCGAGATTTTCCCTGTTCAGGTCTTCCTTCTTCACGCCGCCGTGGAACTTGAGCGCGCGGATGGTGGCGACCAGCACCACGGCCGACGGGTTCAGGCCGGCCATGCGGCACTTGATGTCGATGAACTTCTCGGCACCCAGGTCGGCGCCGAAACCGGCTTCGGTGACGACATAGTCGGCCATCTTCAGGCCGGCCTTCGTGGCGGTGACCGAGTTGCAGCCGTGCGCGATGTTGGCGAACGGACCGCCGTGGATGATGGCCGGGTTGTTTTCCAGCGTCTGCACCAGATTGGGCTTGATCGCGTCCCTCAGCAGCGTGGCCATCGCGCCCTGCGCATTCAGGTCGCTGGCGTACACCGGCTTCCGGTCGCCCTGCGTGTAGCCGATGATGATGCGGCCCAGGCGCGCCTTCAGGTCGGACAGCGATACCGCGAGACACAGGATGGCCATCACCTCGGACGCGACCACGATGTCGTAGCCGTCCTCGCGCACGAAGCCGTTGGCGGTGCCGCCCATGCCGACCACGATCTTGCGCAGCGCGCGGTCGTTCATGTCGACCACGCGCTTCCACTGGATCAGGCGCGGATCGATGCCCAGCTCGTTGCCGTGGCAGATGTGGTTGTCGATCAGTGCCGACAGCAGGTTGTGTGCGGCCGCGATGGCGTGGAAGTCGCCGGTGAAGTGCAGGTTGATGTCTTCCATCGGCACGATCTGCGCGTAGCCGCCGCCGGCCGCCCCGCCCTTGACGCCGAACACCGGCCCGAGCGAAGGCTCGCGCAGGCAGATCATCGTCTTCTTGCCGATGCGGTTGAGTGCGTCACCCAGGCCGACCGTGGTCGTGGTCTTGCCTTCGCCGGCCGGCGTCGGGCTGATAGCGGTGACCAGGATGAGCTTGCCGTCCGGGCGATCTTTGAGGGTGTTCAGGTATTCGAGCGAAATCTTGGCCTTGTAGCGGCCGTACGGTTCGATTGCGTCGTCCGGCACGCCCAGTTTCGAGGCGACCTCGCTGATGCGCAGCATTGTTGCCTGCTGGGCGATTTCGATATCGGATGCCATATCGGTTTTTCCGTGTGATCAAGTATCGGGTTCGGGTGCGGAGGGCGCAGTGCCACCCCGCCATTCTCTTATATCTTATATATAAGTGACACTCAGATCGTCGCAGCGATGCTGTCAGCCTTGGCAATCAGCGCCTCGGCCATGCGGATGCTCGCGATGTCGATCAGGCGGCCATCCAGCGATACCGCGCCACGACCTTCCTTCGCCGCCTGCGCCATGGCCTCCAGAATGCGGCGCGCCTTGTTCACTTCGGCTGCGGACGGTGTGTATACATGGTTCGCCAGTTCGATCTGCGACGGATGGATGGCCCACTTGCCTTCATACCCCAGCACTGCCGCCCGATTCGCTGCGGAAATATAGCCGTCCGGGTCGTTGAAGTCACCAAACGGCCCGTCGATCGGACGCAGTCCCCAGGCGCGGCACGCCACCATCATGCGCGTCTGCGCGGCGTGCCAGGGATCGGTCCAGAAGGCCTGGCGATTGCCCTGCTCGTCCTTGTCGGTCAGCACCACGCTGTCCTTGTTCACGCCGCCGATCACCGTGGTGCGCGCCCGCGTCGACGCGGCGTAGTCGGCGACGCCGAAGCTCATCGCCTCCAGACGCTTCGACGACTGCGCGATCGCCTCGACATTGGCCATGCCGAGCGCGGTCTCGATCAGCACCTCGAAGCCGATGCGCTTGCTGCGCTTCTTCGCTGTCTCGATCTGCGTCACGAGCATGTCGACCGCGTAGACGTCGGCGGCGACGCCGGCCTTGGGAATCAGGATCATGTCCAGACGCGGACAGGCTTCGACGATGTCGACCACATCGCGGTACATGTAGTGAGTGTCCAGACCGTTGATGCGCACCATCATGGTCTTGCTGCCCCAGTCGACGTCGTTCAGGCCCTCGATGATGTTCTTTCGGGCCTGCTCCTTGTCGTCCGGTGCGACCGCGTCCTCGCAGTCGAGGAAGATGATGTCGGCGGCTGATTTCGCCGCCTTCTCGAACATGCCCGGGCTGGAGCCGGGCACCGCCAGTTCGGAACGGTGCAGTCTTGGTGTGGCCTGTTCGACGACAGTGAAGCTCATGGAAGTCTCCTCCGGTTATGAATGCGGATCACCCGGTGGCGCCGAAACCGGCCGCCACGCAGTTGATGGAAAGCAGCAGTGCCTTGCGGAATTCGTCTTTCCGCGCAGCGTCGTCGGTCATGCGGAAGGCGCGCAGCAGCGAAATCTGCTGTCGGCTGACCTGATTGACCAGCGGCAGACGGTGGCCCAGCTTGCGCCGGAATTCCGGGAAGCGTTCGGCCAGTTCGCGCGAGCCGGACAGCTGCAGGATGGCGGCGCGGGTCTGCTCGTACTCGCGCTCGATCAGGCCGAACAGCTCGCTGCGCACGGCGGCGTCACCGACCAGCTGGCTGTAGTCGCGCGCCAGTTCCAGATCGACCACGGCGAGCGTCTTTTCGACCTCGTCGACGATCAGCCGGAACAGTGGCGAGTGTTCGAACATGCGCGCCAGCAGCGCCTCGCCTGATGCGCCGCGCACCTCGACGAAGCTGGCCAGTCCGGCACCGACGCCATACCAGCCGGTGATCAGGTGCCGGTTCTGTGACCAGGCGAACACCCACGGGATGGCGCGCAGTTCCGCCAGCGAACGCGCGCCGAAACGGCGTGCCGGGCGCGAGCCGATGTTGAGCAGCGAAATCTCGTCCAGCGGGCTGGCTTCCTGGAAATAGCTCACCAGCCCGGGGTGCCTGAGCAGGTTGGCGTAGGCAGCATGCGCCGCGCCGGACAGCGCCTCGAACGCGTCGTCGAATTCAGGCACCGGATCGGCGCCGGCGTAGCGGCCCGAATTGAGCACGTGGTCGAACACGCTGGCCGCCAGCAGTTCCAGATTGAAGGCGGCCGTGCCGCGGTTGGCGTACTTGCCGGAGATGACCTCACCCTGTTCGGTCAGCCGGAACAGGCCCTGGATCGAGCCGGCGGGCTGGGCGGCGATCGCACGCCCGGCCGGCACGCCACCACGGCTGACCGAACCGCCGCGGCCGTGAAAGAAGGCGATCTTCACGCCGGCCTCGGTGCCGACCGCAGTCAGCTTCACCTGCGCCTTGTACAGCTCCCAGTTGGACGACAGGAAACCGCCATCCTTGTTCGAATCCGAGTAGCCGATCATCACTTCCTGCACGCCACCGAGCGCGCGCACCGAGCGGCGCACCAGCGGAATGGCCAGCAGCTCGCGCATGATGGCCGGCGCGCGGCGCAGGTCCTCGACCGTTTCGAACAGCGGCATGATGGGCAGCGAACAGCGCTCGACCGCGCCCGGATCGGCGTACAGCCCGGCTTCCTTCGCCAGCAGATAGACACCCAGCACATCGGACGCGTTGCGCGTCATGCTCAGGATGAAGCTGCCGAAAGCGTCGCGCCCCAGCAGCGGACGCAGTTCGGCGATCAGCCGGAACAGGCCCAGCGTTTCGCTCGCCACGACCGGCAGGGCGCCCGGATCGCGCGGGCCGGTGCGCGGCTGCGCCAGTTCGGCCAGCAGCCAGTCACGCCATTCGCCGCCCGCCGGGTCG
>DATCUL010000367.1:0-5587 GCA_036567405.1 Methyloversatilis sp.
TTGTTGAAGAAGGCAAATTTCCGCGGGGCCGGGTTCCCGACGCGCTAGGTACTTATGTCCAAGGAAGATGTCATTGAAATGCAGGGGGAAGTCGTTGAAACCCTGCCTAATGCGACGTTTCGCGTGAAGCTCGAAAACGGACATATAGTTCTCGGGCACATATCCGGAAAGATGCGGATGCACTACATCCGCATCCTTCCCGGTGACAAGGTAACGGTGCAGCTCACGCCTTATGACCTCACCAAAGGTCGCATCGTGTTTCGCGCCAAGTAGGATCGGCGTTTGGTTACAGCTGGAGAATTGGGATGAAAGTCCAAGCATCTGTTAAGCGCGTATGTCGCAAATGCAAGGTGATCCGTCGCCATGGCGTTGTCCGCATCATTTGCGCTGATCCGCGTCACAAGCAACGTCAAGGTTGACGTTAGCTAGTGGTCTTCGATAAAATTTAAGGTTTCGCTTTTCGGGGTGACTGCATGGCCCGTATCGCCGGCGTTAACATTCCTAACCACCAGCACACCGAGATCGCTCTCACGGCGATTTTTGGGGTTGGTCGTTCCCGCTCACAAAAGATCTGTGACGCTGCCGGGGTAGCCCGCACGGCTAAGATCAAAGACCTCTCGGAGGCCGAAATGGATCGGCTGCGGGAAGAGGTCGGCAAGTTCACTATCGAGGGCGATCTTCGCCGCGAAGTGACGATGAATATCAAGCGCCTGATGGATCTGGGCTGCTACAGGGGTGTTCGTCATCGCCGCGGTCTGCCGCTTCGCGGGCAGCGCACCCGTACGAACGCACGTACCCGCAAGGGGCCGCGCAAGTCGATCTCCGGCGGCAAGAAGTAAGCGTCGCTAACAGGACACGATCATGGTCAAGAGTGCTGCAAAAGTCAGGAAGAAAGTCAAAAAGAACGTGGCCGAGGGTATCGCCCACATTCATGCTTCTTTCAACAACACCATCATTACCATTACCGACCGTCAGGGCAACGCGTTGTCCTGGGCGACGTCGGGTGGTGCAGGCTTCAAGGGTTCGCGCAAGAGCACCCCGTTTGCAGCCCAGGTCGCAGCCGAAGCTGCCGGCAAGGTCGCTGTCGAATGTGGCGTGAAGAATCTGGAAGTCCGCATCAAGGGCCCCGGCCCGGGTCGTGAGTCGGCCGTTCGTGCGCTGAATGCGCTCGGCATCAAGATTTCGTCGATCACCGATATCACGCCGATCCCGCACAACGGTTGCCGTCCGCCCAAGCGTCGGCGCATCTAAGAGGAAGTAGAGAATGGCTCGTAATCTCGACGCGAAATGCCGTCAATGCCGTCGTGAAGGCGAAAAGCTCTTTCTGAAGGGCGAAAAGTGCTTCACCGACAAGTGTGCCATCGAGCGTCGTTCGTACGCTCCGGGCCAGCATGGCCAGAAGTCCGGTCAGCGCCTGTCAGGCTTTGGTCAGCAACTGCGTGAAAAGCAGAAGATCCGCCGTATCTACGGCGTGCTTGAGCGTCAGTTCCGCCGCGTTTATGCGGAAGCGGAGCGCCGCAAGGGTCAGACCGGCGAAAACATGCTGCAGCTGCTGGAAAGCCGTCTCGATACGGTTGCATTCCGCATGGGTTTCGGTGCTTCACGTGCCGAATCGCGTCAGGTTGTGCGTCACAACGGTGTGCTGGTCAATGGCAAGCGCGTCAACATCCCGTCGTACGAAGTGCGTCCGGGTGATGTTGTCGAGCTGACCGAACGTGCCAAGGGTCACCTGCGTTCGAAGGGTGCTCTCGAAGCACAGGCTTCGCGCGGCTTCCCGGAGTGGCTCGATGTTGATTCGAAAGCCGCTCGGGGCGTGTTCAAATCGGTGCCGGCCCGTACTGACCTTCCGTCGACGATCAACGAAAGCCTGGTTGTCGAACTGTATTCCCGCTGATCGCCTGCGCGATCAGCTCGTTGACGTCACTGAGGACTGCAGATGCAAAGCAATGCTCTATTGAAACCGCGCATCATTGACGTACAAAATCTTTCTCCGGCTCACGCACGCGTTGTGATGGAGCCGTTCGAGCGCGGGTTCGGGCACACGCTGGGCAACGCGCTCCGTCGCATTCTCCTGTCGTCCATGCCCGGCTTCGCGCCGACTGAAGTTCAGATCGACGGTGTGCTGCATGAATACTCGACGCTGGATGGCGTTCGTGAAGACGTCGTCGATATCCTGCTGAACCTCAAGGGTGTCGTACTCAAGCTTCACAACCGTTCGGAGGCCTATCTTCGTCTTTCGCGCAATGGCGAGGGCGTGGTTACGGCTGGTGATATCGAAGTCACGCATGACGTCGAGATCGTCAATCCGGAGCATGTGATCGCTCACGTCGCTCCGGGCGGCAAGCTCGAGTTGCAATTCAAGATCGAACAGGGTCGCGGCTATGTGCCGGGTACTGTCCGTCAGGTTTCGTCTGAAGGCAAGTCGATCGGCCACATCGTGCTGGACGCGAGTTTCAGCCCGGTGCGCCGTGTGAGCTATTCGGTCGAGTCCGCTCGAGTCGAACAGCGTACTGACCTCGATCGCTTGGTGATGGACGTGGAAACCAACGGTGCCGTCGAACCGGAAGAAGCGGTCCGCTACGCGGCTCGCGTTCTGGTTGATCAGCTGTCGGTCTTCGCCGAACTGGAAGGCACTGCGCCGGCCATCGAGGCACGCAAGCCCGCACAGATCGATCCGATCCTGCTGCGCCCGGTTGATGATCTCGAACTGACTGTTCGTTCTGCCAATTGCCTCAAGGCGGAGAACATTTATTACATCGGTGATCTGATCCAGCGTACCGAGAACGAACTGCTCAAGACGCCGAATCTGGGTCGCAAGTCGCTGAATGAAATCAAGGAAGTTCTTGCGTCGCGTGGTCTTACGCTGGGCATGAAACTCGAGAACTGGCCGCCGGCCGGTCTCGATCGGGGTTAAGTCCCCGCCGGGCTCGCCCGGACACAATATGAACCGGCCACTTGCCTGACCCGCGGTGGCCGCATAAATTTTACGGAGTCATCATGCGTCATCGTAACGGTCTCAGAAAACTCAATCGCACCAGTTCGCATCGCGAAGCGATGTTCCGCAACATGGCCGTGTCGTTGTTGCGTCACGAAGCCATCAAGACGACGGTGCCGAAGGCCAAGGAACTGCGCCGCGTTGTCGAGCCGCTGATCAACCTCGGCAAGACGCCGAATCTGTCGAATCGCCGCCTTGCGTTCTCGCGTCTGCGTGACCGCGAAGTCGTTTGCAAGATTTTCGACGTACTCGGCCCGCGTTACGCTAGCCGTAACGGTGGTTATCTGAGCATCCTGAAGATGGGTTTCCGAGTCGGCGACAATGCTCCGATGGCGTATGTTCAGCTGATGGATCGCCCGGATGATGCAGGCGACGCGGCTGCAGCTGAGTAAAGCGGCTGAGGAAGGCCTCGGTTCAGCAATAAAAAAGCCCCGCTAGCGGGGCTTTTTTATTGCCTGTACAAAACCGGATCTCAGTTGCAGGCATGTTCTGCTCGGGTTGCAGAAATGAACCAGAGCCCGGTGCAGGCAGCGGAGCGCTGCCCGATGTGTTTTCAGTCGGCCTTGACGTGCAGGCCGCACTCCTTGCTTTCCGGGTTCTCCCACCACCAGCGCCCGGCCCGGATGTCTTCGCCAGGCGAAATGGCGCGGGTGCAAGGCTGACATCCGATGCTCGGGTAGAAGCGCTCATGGAGTTCGTTGTACGGCACGCCGTGGGTATGGATGTAAACCCACACCTCGCGCTCGGTCCAGTCGGACAGCGGGTTGAACTTCACGATGCCGCGACTTTCATCCAGTTCGCGCAGCGGAAGGTCGGCGCGGGTGGCCGATTGCTGTGCCCGCATTCCGGTGATCCAGGCCTTCTTTCCGGCGAGTGCGCGTTCCAGGGGTTCCACCTTGCGCATCGCGCAGCACGCCTTGCGCAGTTCGACAGAGTCGTAGAACGCATTGATGCCCTGTTCGCGTACGTACTGTTCGACCGTTTCGTGACGCGGGAACCATGTGACCGGGCGCGCACCGTAGTGCTTTTCGGCCCGCGCCATGAGGTCATAGGTTTCGGTCGGAAGCCGGCCGGTGTCCAGCGTGAATATCTCTATCGCGATCCCGTACTGACGGATGAGGTCGGTCAGCACCATGTCTTCGGCGCCCATGCTGCTCGCGAAGGCGACAGGTTGAAATTCCGACGCGGCAGCGGTCAGCAGGTCGACCACGGCGGCTGCCTTGCGAGCCACTGTTGTGCGCATCGCGTCCGTGATGTTCGGATGAATAAGCGGATTGCTCATGCCGGTGCTCCGAGTCCGACCCGGCGGCGGAAAACCGGCGGCAGGCCGTCGGTCGAAGTCTGGTATGGCGTCGTGAAGTCTCGCAGCGCGGCGATGCAGCGTTCCGGCTTCTGGTCGGCGCGCAGCAGATAGGCGTCGAAGCCGCAGCGGTGGAAGAAGAACATCTGGTCACGCAGTACGTCGCCGAGCGCCCGCAGCTCGTTGCGATAGCCATGACGCGTACGCAGCAGGAAGGCGATCGAGAAGCCGCGTCCGTCGATGAATTTCGGAAAATTCACGCCGATTACGGGCAAGCGGTTCAAATTGCCGCCCAGGCTTTCGACGAGTTCGATCGGCTCTTCATGACTGTCGAGCCACACGCCGATCTCACCGGCGTCGATCCGTGCGGCAAGTTCGTCCCGCCGCTTAAGCCACACCGAAAGCGGGAGCAGCACCTTGCCGGCGGGCACTTCGCACGCCGCGATGACGTCTTCCGGCGCTGCGGGCTCACCCGTCAGCTTGAACAGCACAACCTTGCCGGCCGACTTGCGCACCGGCTCGGAGGATTCCGGCAGCCGCACCCAGGTCCAGTCATCGGCTGCCAGTGCGTTGCCGCGTATCAGATCAGCCATGGGCGGCCTCCGAATTCTTTGCAGTTTCGCCGTATACGCGGCTCTTGAACGGAGTCATGCCGAGACGACGGACGGTGTCGAGGAAGCGCTCTTCAGGCGTGCGTGCCTCGACATAGGTTTCGATCAGTTTCTTCACCACCGCGGGCACTTCCTCCGCGGCAAAGGACGGGCCGATCACCTCTGCGAGCGAGGTCGTGTTGCCCTGCGCACCGCCGATCGACACCTGGTACCACTCGGAACCCGCCTTGTCGACGCCGAGGATGCCGATGTGGCCGACATGGTGATGTCCGCACGAATTCATGCAGCCGGATATGTTGAGTTCCAGTTCGCCGATGTCGTACAGGTAGTCGAGATCGTCGAAGGCCTCCTGAATGGCGCGGGCGATCGGAATCGACTTAGCATTGGCGAGCGAACAGAAGTCGCCACCCGGGCAGCAGATGATGTCGGTCAGCAGGCCGATGTTCGGCGTCGCCAGACCCTGGCTGCGGGCCTGCTGCCACAGTTCGTGGAGGTCGGACAGCGCGACGTCCGCCAGTACGAGGTTCTGCTCGTGCGTGACGCGCAGTTCGCCGAAGCTGTAACGGTCAGCCATGTCGGCAACCGCGTCCATCTGGTCCGAAGTGATGTCGCCGGGGGGCACGCCGGTGGGTTTCAGCGACAGCGTGACCGAGCGGTAGCCCGGACGTTTGTGCTCGCGCA
>DATCUL010000368.1:0-1544 GCA_036567405.1 Methyloversatilis sp.
CAACCTGCTGGCCGGCATCAGCGGCGGGCTGGCGCGGCTGGGATTGCCGCTGCCCGCGGCGCCGCTGGCGCTGCACGGCGCGGTGATGGCGTGCGCCTTCTTCGGCACGGTGATCGCGCTCGAACGCGCCGTCGCGCTGCAGCGTCTGCCCGGTTTGCTGGTGCCGCTGGCTGCCGGCGCGGGTGGCGTGTTCGCTTGGGGCCTGCAGTCGCCGGTCGCGGCGCAGGTCGCCTGGACGCTGGCTGCGGCCGGTCAGGTCGCGCTCTACGTCTACGCCGGCCGCAGCCGTGCCTGGTCGCTGCATCTGAAGGTCGAAATGTCGGGCGCGCTGTGCTGGCTCGCCGGTACCCTGATCTGGGCGGCTGGCGACCTGCATGCGGGCGTTGCCGGCTGGGTGGCCTTTCTGGTGCTGACGATTGCCGGCGAGCGGCGGGAACTGATGCAGATGATCCGTCTGCCGGCGGCTGCGCGCAGGCTGTTCGTGCTCGTGGTGGCCGCGTTGCTGGCGGCGGTGGCGCTGTGGCCGTGGCGCGCGGCTCTGGCGGCGCCGCTGTTCTGGTTTTCGTGTGTGCTGCTGGCGCTCTGGCTGTTGCGCTGGGACTTCGCGCCGCGCAAGTGGGCGGCCGCCGGCTGGCCCGGTCATACCGCGCAGTGTCTGACGCTGGGCTATGGATGGCTGCTGGTCGGCGGGCTGCTCGGCCTGTATGGATCGGTGGCGCCGGGTGCGCTGGCCGCGACCGGACTGCACGCGGTGCTGCTCGGCTTCGTGTTTGCGATGGTGTTCGGCCACGCGCCGGTCATCCTGCCGGCGCTGTTGCGTCTGCGACCGTTGTATTCCGGCTGGGCGCGTGCACCGCTGTGGCTGCTGGCGGCCAGCCTGGTGCTGCGCATTGCGGCCGGTGCCACTGGCGATGCGCGCTGGCTGGCTGTTGCCGGCACCGGCCACGCGATGGCCATCGTCGGATTCGCGGCCGTGATGGCGTCGGCTATCGTGCGTGGACGGCGGCAGTCGCCGGCCGGTGCGCGCCGATGATGGCGCGGCCGGCCATTGCAGTTCGTGTCGTGTGCGGTGGCGGGTGGCGCAAGCTGTCATGATGCCGGCCGGACACGCGGACCGGACACGGATGCCTTGCGCCGTGCGGTCATTTGACGACAAACCTTGTGGAGAGATGTCTTGGAGATAGCGACTTTCGACGGCCTGCTCGAGGCCATGCGCGAGCAACCCGAGCCGCAGCGGCTGCTGCTGGTGTTCACCGTGGCCGAACTGCCGGAGGGCAGCACGCAGGAGGAGCGCGAGCGCTTCGAGGCGGGGCAGGGCGGGGCGCTGGTGCCTTACGTCTGTGCCGACAAGACGACCGACGAACTGGACGGTTTCGCCGCGTTGCTCGAAGAGAGCCGGAGGTTCGAGCAGCCGTGGGCCATCGTGTTCGCCGCCGCGCTGTCCGGCCGGGATGGCAAGGCACCGAGCAGTTCCGATGCCGACCAGCCGCTCGAGCGCATGGTGGCGGCGATCCGCGCCGGCCGGCTGGACGGACTGGTCGCCT
>DATCUL010000369.1:0-14645 GCA_036567405.1 Methyloversatilis sp.
GCCCCAGACCCGGTCGGGCATGGCCTGCACCAGCGAAGGCGACAGCAGCCCCAGTTCGATGCCGATCAGCCCGAACGCGATGCCGCAGGCGGCCAGCGCGAAGGCCACCGGCACACCCGACAGCAGGAACAGCACCATGGCGCCGAACATCAGCGGCGCGAGGTTTGCCGCCAGCCAGGCGCTCATCGCGGCAGCTCGCCGAGCGCCGCGACGCGGCGGATCAGCTGTGCGGCCGCCTGCGCGGCCAGCAGCGCGAAGCCGGCCGGCACCAGAAAGCGCGCCGGCCACAGCGGCAGTCCGCCGGCACTGGCCGATACTTCATGACTGGTCCATGACGCGACGAACCAGGGCCAGGACAGCCACAGCATCAGCAGCGCGACCGGCAGCACCATGATCACCAGACCGGCGATGTCAGCCAGCAGCCGGCCGCGTGCGGACAGCCGGGCGGTCAGCAGGTCGATGCGCACGTGTTCGTCCAGCCTGAGCACGCGCCCGGCGCCGAGCAGGAACACGGCCGACACCAGATACCACTGCGCCTCCAGCAGCGCGTTCGATCCGGAATCGAACTTGCGGGCCAGCGCGTTGCCCACCGCCAGCAGTACCGCCGCCAGTACCGCCCAGGGCAGCAGGCGACCGCAGGCGTCGTTGGCCTGGTCTATCAGGTCGGCTAAGGGAATCAGGGCGCGCATGCCGGAGCGTGGTCGTCAGGTCGAAGGCGCGATGGTAGCTGCTGGCGTGCCCGTCGCGGCGATCCGGGCGACGAAACGAATGCCGGGTCGAACGCTCGATGGAACGCCGGATCGGTGCAGCCGGGTGTCGGTCGGTATCCGCGCAGTTGCGGTGGCCGTCAGCTGTGGTTTACTTGCACCGGATACTGCATTGCACAAGGATTGACATGACTGCCACCCGCTTCTGCCTCGTCCGCCACGGCGAAACCACCTGGAATGTCGACCGGCGCATACAGGGGCAGCAGGACGTCGCGCTGAACGAGCACGGCCTGCTGCAGGCGCGCGCCACAGCCCAGGCGCTGCTGGGCGCGCACATCGACGCGATCTACAGCTCCGACCTGGCACGTGCCTGGGTCACGGCCGGGCGCATCGCGGTGCCGCGCGGTCAGGCGGTGATGCCCGAGCCGGCACTGCGCGAACGCCACTACGGCGCCTTCCAGTGTCTGACCTATGCCGAAGCGCAGGAGCGCCATCCGGCCGAATTCCACCGTTTCGAGGCGCGTGAGGCCAACGCGGCCTTCCCGGGCGGAACCGGCGAGAGCCTGGCCGCGCTGGACGCGCGGGTGTGGGGGCTGGTCGAGGCGCTGCGCGAGCGTCATGCCGGCCATACCGTGCTGCTGGTGACGCACGGCGGCGTGCTCGACGTGGTGGTGCGCCGGGTGCGCAATCTCGGACTGGCCGGCCGGCGCGATTTCGAAATTTCCAACTGTGCGCTGAACTGGATCGTGCACGACGAGGCCGGCTGGCGTGTCGAGACCTGGGGCGACGTTGCCCACCTCGATATGGCGCTGGACGAACTTCCGGCCTAGATGAAACGAGTCGGCGGCCGCAGTCGCGCCCGCCTGCGCTTCGGGCAATAATCGCGATGTGCCGTGGCAGTGTCGGCACAGATCCGTGTCGCGGCAACAAGGAATCAGGTGGATGGCGGACTGGCCGGCAGGCGTCAGCCGACCGTTTCCGGAGGAGGCATCGGGGTTCAACCCTCAGGCCATGTCGAATTTCCGGTGCACGTCGAGCGCCGGCACGTGGAATGAACCATGAAGCAAGCGCAGGCAGGCGCCCGGCAACCTGGCCAGGGTGAGTTGCAACCCGTATTCGCGCTGTACAACGCCGGTCGTCTGGCCGAAGCGGCGAATGCCGCCAGGCAATTGTTACGTCGTTATCCGTCCGCCGTCGTGCTGCACAGCGTGCTCGGCTCGGCGCTGGCCGGGCTGGGGCGGCTGGACGAGGCGGAGCAGGCCTTCCGCGATGCTGTGGCCGCCCATCCGGGGTCGGCCGAACTGCTCAGCAACCTCGGTCTGGTGCAGCAGCAGCGCGGAAGGCCGGAACAGGCGCTTGCCACCTATCGCCGCGCGCTGGCGAGCAGACCGGACTTTCCGGAACTGCTGTACAACATGGGCGTGGTGCAGGACGCATTAGGGCAGCCCGACGACGCAGTGGCCAGCTACCGCAAGGCACTGGCGCTGCAGCCGCGGATGGCCGTGGCGCACTTCAATCTGGGCAGCGTGCTCGATCGTCAGAACCGGATGGACGAGGCGATCGGTGCCTACCGCAGCGCGATCGACTGCGAACCGGGTTTCGTCGAGGCGTACGCCAATCTGGGCGCCGCGCTGCAGAAGCTGGGGCGCCACGATGAGGCGGTGGCGAGCTACCGCCGTGCGCTGGCGATCCAGCCGAATGCGACCGCCTGGTTCAGTCTCGGCAGCGCGCAGCGCGACCTCGGACTGCTGAACGACGCGGCCGCCAGCTACCGCCAGGCGCTGGCACTGCAGCCCGACCATGCCGATGCGCACAGCAATCTGGGTGAGGTGCTGCGCGACCTGGGCGATGCCGACGCCACGGTGGCCGCCTTCGAGGCGGCGCTGGCGCTCGATCCTGACCATGGCGAGGCGAACTACAACCTCGGGCTGTTCCACTACGACATGGGGCAGCTCGATCGCGCCATGCCGTACTTCGAGCGTGCGCGCATCCGCGACTGGCAGGAGCGCGTGCTCTACTGCCTGTACAAGACCGAAAGGTATGACGCCTTCCGCGAGCGGCTGGCACCGCTGATGGCGCTGCGCAACAACTCGCCGATGGTGGCCACGCTGTCGGCGCACCATGCCGTCAATTTCGGCCTGGCCGATGGCTATGGCTTCTGTCCGGATCCGCTGGCCTTCGTGCATCACGGTCACCTCGATGCCTTGTCCGACCCGGCGGATCCGCTGCTGCAGGAGCTGCTGCGCGACATCACGCATGCGGAGATCGAGGAACGCCGCCAGGGGCGGCTGCATCACGGCATACAGTCGTCGGGCAACCTGTTCCGGCGCAGCGAGCCCTCGTTCGCCCGGCTGGTCGCACTGATCCGCGCGCAGATCAAACACTATCGCGCAGGTCTCGCGTCAGCGTCCTGCGTGTTCGCGCTGGATTTTCCGCCGGTCAGCGAATTCAGCAGTTCCTGGTACGTGAAGATGCATCGGGGCGGCCACCTGACCTCGCACATCCACGAGAGCGGCTGGCTCAGCGGCGTGGTCTATCTGGCGGTCCCGCGCGACCGTGCCGAGGACAGCATGGCCGGCGGCATCGAGTTCAGCACCGATGGCGATGGCTACCCGCGGCGCCACGACGACTTTCCGAAGAAGACGCTGCGGCCGGTGGTGGGCGACATCGTGTTCTTTCCGTCGTCGCTGTTCCACCGCACCATACCGTTCGACTCGGACGAACAGCGCATCTGCGTGGCGTTCGACGTCAGGCCCGGCTGATGCCGCTACCGGGGCCGCGGGCAGCGAGCCCGGCGGCGTACGGCCGGATCAGGCGCCGTCGCGTCCGGAGCCGTACTCGTCCTTGACCGCCAGCGTTCCGGCTGCCTGACCGCGGACATATTCCGACACCGCGGCTTCGAAGGTCGCATTGCCGGTCTTCATGCAGGAGATGTAGTACTCCCAGAAGTCCGGATTGTTGGTGACCGCGATCAGCGCAGCCGACTTCATCGCGAACACCTCGTCCTCGGCCTTGGTCCGGATCTTGGTCGGCGTGCACAGCACGTAGTTTTCACCGTGCGCGTAGATTTCCCTGGCCAGCGCCAGCCATTCTTCCGCCGCCGTGTAGGTGACGCGGAAATTCGGCGTGTTGATCTGCGGTCCGGTCGGCCCGTTCGGATCGATCCGGGTGCGCACAGCCTGATCCCTGGGGACAGACTGGCCCTTGATCATCGCGCTGATGTAGGGCATCGCATGCGAGCGCTTCTCAGGCACCACGAGCAGCCACGGAAACACCGCAGCCGTGACCTTGCGGCCGTAGTCGTCGAGATTCAGCACGAAGCGATTGACCACGTCCGCATCATGGATGTTGCGCCCGAGTGCGTCGAACACCTGGACCGCCGTGCCCACTTCCTCGATGGCCGCGATGCACGAGTGGTAGGCCCGCGCATAGTGATTGTGAGACAGAAGCAGGGTTGCCTCGTAGAGCAGTTCGCGGGCGTTGTCTATCGCCGCATCACGGTATCTGCGGAGCAGCTTGGAGGAGAGCGGAATGCTCGGCTTGTTTTTGCTGGGCACGGTGAAAGCTCCGTTGAATGGGGCAGGAATCAATGGGACCGTAATCGATTATCGCGCGAAATATTCGCCCTACGATACAGACTGCGCGGGCATGGAGCCATTCAATTTTCGTCACGGCAACAACCGTTTTGCGGGCGTGAAGCACCGGAAACCGGATTGCACGGAACAGCGTCGGGCGAAGAATACGAAGCACCGGACCGCCTGTCCATCATCCGGGGGCCGGGGTGGCGGGTCAGCCGGCGGCTGGCAGATGCAGCACGGCGCGCAGGCCGGGGTTGGCGTCGAGCAGTTCGACCCGACCCTTGTGCAGGCGGGCGACCGAGTGCACGAGGCTCAGGCCGAGCCCGAGGCCAGGGGTGTTGCGCGCGCCTTCAAGCCGGTACAGGCGGTCGAATACCTTCTCGCGTTCGGCGTGCGGGATGCCGGGGCCGCGGTCAGACACCTCGATGCACCAGCCGTCGTTGCATGCTTCCAGCGACACCTTGATGCTCGCAGCGGGCGGGCTGTACTTGATGGCATTGTCGATCAGGTTGATCAGTGCCTGGAACAGCAGATCGCGGTGTCCGTCGCAGCGTGCCGCGACTGGTGCGTCGAGCGTCAGCGACAGCCGACACTGTTCGGCCAGCGGTTCCATGAAGCCGACGGCGTCGCCCACCAGCGCCTGCAGGTCCAGCGTGCGGAATTCGTTGCGCAGCAGGCCGGAGTCCACGCTCGCGATGCGCAGCAGCGACTGGAAGGTCGACAGCACCTGGTCGATGTCGGCGAGGTTGCGCTCCAGCCATTCCGGCAGTTCCGATTGCGTGGGCGGATGCAGCAGTGCGGCTTCGATGCGCGCACGGTGTCGGGTCAGCGGCGAGCGCAGGTCGTGCGCGATGTTGTCGGTGGCGCCACGCACCGACGCGATCAGCCGATCGATGCGGTCGAGCATGCCGTTCAGCGTCTGCGACAGCCGGTCGAATTCGTCGGCTGTTCCGCGTACCGGAATGCGGTGTCGCAGATCGCCGTCCATGATCTGCTGCGCCGCACGCCGTATCGTTTCGACCGGCCGCAGCGCGGCCCGCGTGATCAGGTAGCCGCCGACCAGCGCCGCCAGCAGCATCACCGAAAAACTCGCCCAGGCGGCGCGCCGGATGTCGTGCCTCACCTGCTCCACCTCGTATTCGTCGAAACCGACCAGCAGCCGGCTGCCGTCCGGCAGGCGCGACCAGCGCGCGACGATCTCGGTGTGGTTGGGGTGGCGAATGCTTTTCAGGCGCAGGATCTTGTCGGAGTGGTCGGCGCCGTCCGGCCAGACATCCAGATTGCCGATCAGAAGGCGGCCGTCGGCCGATTCCAGCCGGTAGATGCGGTGATGGTCCGGCGTCCGCATGTCCAGTCGCTGCCGGATCAGGCCGCTGATGCCGTCCACGCCGTCGACGCGATATTCGGCGACCAGGATGTCCAGTTCCGCATCGACGCTTTCCTGCACGTGGCGCAGCATGTAATGGCCGGCAAGCCAGCCCACCAGCAACAGCAGCAGGCCGAACCCGGTGGCGAGCAGTGCGCTGTTGGCCAGCGTCAACCGGGCGGTGGCATTGAGTCCGCGCAGCCGGTTCACGAGGGACCTCACTCCCCGGCTCCGGACGCATGTCGCCACGTGCCGCGTGCCGGTGCAGCGAATTCGCGCCGCCGGCCCTCGGTCAGCGCGCGTGCCAGCCATTTGAGGTCGATGCCCAGCCGCCGCTCCAGCGCGCAGGCGCGCATGTAAAGCTGCTTTTCGGACAGGCGGAAGCTGTCTCCATGCGCAGCGAACACGATTTCGTTCACACCGTCGGCTGTCGCGACGACGCTGACCGAATTGGCGAAGCTTGAGCGTACCCGACCGACATAGGCGCCGTGCAGTGCGTCGCTGGCATGCATGTTGATGGCGAGCAGGCCGTTGCCGGTCAGCGCGTCGCGACAGTCGTCGTAGAAGCGCTGTGTGCACAGTGCCGGTGCCTGGCCGCCGATGTCGAAGCCGTCCACGAACAGCAGGTCGAACGCCTCGTTTTGCTGCGCCAGCCAGTCGGCGCCGTCGGCGCATGTCACCTGGAGCCGGTCGTCGTCCGGCGGAATGTGGAAGCGTTCGCGCAGCGCGATCACCTCGGGCGATATTTCCGCGACCGATATGCGCGTGTCGGGCAGCCGGTCGCGGCAGTACTTGACCAGCGAGCCCCCACCGAGTCCGATCATGCCGATGTGCCGCGGTTCGGGCACGAACAGCAGGGTGCCCATCATGATGCGGGAGTAGTCGAGCACCAGATCCAGCGGGCGGGCGGGATCCATCCGGCTCTGGATGGCCGAGTCGTCGAAGTACAGGGTCAGCGCACCGTCGTCCTCGGCCAGGACCGGTCGTCCCGTCGTGGCCGAAGACGGAGCGTTTCCCTCGGCCTCGTTCATGCAGGCTCGCGCAGGCAGTAGCCGGCGCCACGCAGCGTGTGTATCAGTGCCGGCCACGGCGCATGGTCGACCTTGGCGCGCAGGCGCGAAATGTGTACATCGATGACATTGGTCTGCGGGTCGAAGTGGTAGTCCCAGACGCCTTCGAGCAGCATGGTGCGCGTCACCACCTGGCCGGCATGGCGCATCAGGAACTCGAGTACGCGGTATTCCTGGGGCTTGAGCGCGATCTCTTCGCCGGAGCGCCGCACCTGGTGCGTCATGCGGTCCAGTTCAAGGTCCGCCACACGCAGCACGCTTTCCGCAACCGGCATCAGGCCGCGCCGCGTGATGACTTCCAGCCGGGCCAGCAGTTCCGACATGGCGAACGGCTTGACCAGATAGTCGTCGCCTCCGGCGCGCAGGCCGCGTATGCGCTCATCCACATGGCTCAGCGCGCTGAGTATGAGCACCGGTACGCGCGAACCGGTGGCTCGCAGCGCGGCCAGCATCGACAGGCCGTCCATCTGGGGCATTAGCCGGTCGAGCACGATTGCGTCGTAACCTTCGCCGGTCGCCATGAAAAGTCCTTCTCGACCGTTCGCGGCGTGATCGACCACGTGCCCGGCTTCGCGCAGGCCCCGGCAGATGAATTCGGCTATTTCGACATCGTCCTCGACGACCAGCAGGCGCATGGCGTATTCCCCGTGTCAGCCGCGGTCGGAAAGGCGGTGCAGTACCGCCATGCCGATGTGGCCGCCGAGATAGGCATACAGCAGCGGTGCGCCCAGCTCGTGGATGCCGCCTATCGTGTGCGCCGTTTCGGTGGCTGCGCCCACCAGCCAGATCGCAGCCCCGGTGGCGACGAACCATCCGGTGAGCAGCAGGCCGAGTACCTGCACGGCCCGCGCCAGCGTGGCGGTGCTGTCGGCGTGCGGCATGCGCAGCGACACGAGGTTCAGCAGCAGGGTCCGGCATTCCGCGCACAGTGCTGTGCGGCCGGCCGCATCGGTGCGCGGCAGTTCCTTCCGGCGCAGCAGGCGCCAGAAGATGGCAGCCGCTGCAATGGCGGCAACCAGACCTGCCCACTCGTGCAGCGTGAACAACAGACGTCCCGTCGTGTCCGCCGGGCCTTCCCGCCAGGGCTTGGTCATCCATTCGGAACTGAATACCTGAAAGACGACGGACACCGCGAGTAACGCGTGGTTGATGCGCCTTATCCAGTCCCATCTCGCAGCCGCTGCGTTCATCGTGTCTACAGTCCGGTTTGTCATCATCATTGCTTGCATAGAGTGCGCCCGTCGACCTGTACCGAGTGTGGACGCAACATGAATATTTGTTCATTTTACGTCCATGCTGCAGACAGCCAACCCGGGGCACACTGTGCCGTACCCTCTGATCACTTGCCCGACGCCACGTACTGTCTCCCCGGAATGCCATGCCCCGTGTCCTGATCACCTTCCTGTTGCTGACTGTCTGCGTGCCTGCGCTCGCGCAGACGGCCGCTTCGCACGCCGACGAACACGAGCAGTCAGTGGTTCGCGACGGTTCGTTGACGCTGACCCGGGCCCTCGACCTGGCTGTTGGCCGTGCGCCGGGCAGTTCGCTGCCGCAGGCGCGGCTGTCCGAATCGCGCGTGCTGTCAGAGCGTGCCGACAGTTTCCTGTCGGGGGCTCCGGCCGTGCAGATGCGCTACCAGACGGACCGACTGCCCGGTCGGGGAGCAGGTCTGAGGGAACTGGAGGCCGGTCTGGAACTGCCGCTGTGGCGTTCCGGTCAGCGGGACGCACTGCGACGCGAGGCCGATGCGGGGCGGGTACTGTCGGACGAGGAGCAGCGCGCCTGGCGCTGGCGCGTCGCCGGTGAACTTCGCGAAACGGTATGGCGGGTCATGCAGGCAGAGACCGAGCTGAATCTGGCTGACGCCGATGTCGACCTGTACCGCGCGCTGGAGGAGGATGTGTCGAAGCGGGTGCGTGCCGGCGACGCAGCACCGGTCGAGCGCCTGTCGGCAGAAACAGCGCGTCGCGAGCGCGAAGCGGTTCTGTACGAAGCGCAGGTCGAACTTGCGCACAGCCTGTTCGGCTGGACCACGCTGACCGGCCTGCGTGCCCTGCCCGCCGTCGTGCAGGAACCGGTCGCGACGCAGTCGGCCGGTTACCCCCCGGTGCTGACCGCACAGGCAGCGGTTGAACGGATGAGAGGGGCGCTGGGCAGCGTGCAGGCGCAGGGCAGCGGTGCGCCGCGCTTGCTGGTCGGCGTGCGTTCGGAAAAAGCGCCCGACGGTCCGACCGCCGACAGCGTGGGTGCGACGCTTTCCATTCCGTTCGGTGGCGAGGCGCACCGCGCAGCCGCACTGTCGCCGCTGCATCTGGAGCTTGCACGGGCCGAGGATGAACTGGCGCTGGCACAGCGCAGCGCGGTACTGGCGCTACACGAAGCCGAACATGAACTGCACGCACGCGAACAGGCGCAGCGCATCGCCCGCGAGAAGCAGGATGTCGCCGATCGCGAAGTGGATCTGGCGCGCCGAGCCTACCGGCTCGGCGAAACATCGCTCGCCGAGCGCCTGCTGGCCGAAGCGCGTGCCGTCGGCGCGCGTCGGGCTTCGGCCCTGGCCGATATCGCCTATTCGCGCGCCGTGGCGCGCTACAACAACAGTCTTGGAATCCTGCCGTGAACAAGCCTCTCATCCTCTTCCTGTTTGCGCTGTCGATGCCGCTGCATGCCGCGGACATCGCGCTTGGTGCGGCACAGATCGAACGTCTGGGCATCCGCGAAGCGGCGCCTGTGGCGACCCGTCAGGTTGCGGCGGCGCCGTGGTCGGCGCGCGTGGTGGCATCCGCCGATGCGGAGTGGGTGGTCACCGCACCGGCCGGTGGCGTGATCGTGCGCGTGCCTGTCGTCGAAGGGCAGCAAGTCGCGGCGAACACGGTACTGGCCGAGCTGCGCAGCGTCGCCCTGCCGGAACAGGGCGCGGCGCTGTCGCAGGCCCGGGCTGCGGCCGAGCTCGCGCATGGCAACCGCGAGCGCGACCGCGCACTTCACGCCGAGGGCCTGATCGCCGAACGGCGTGTGCGCGAAGCAGAAAATGCGGCGGCACAGGCCGATGCGGCGTTGGTGGCGGCGCAGTCGCGGCTGCGCCTGATGGGTGTGTCAGCGGCCGATGCTGCGGCCGGGCGCGTCCAGGTGCGCGCCAGTGAAGCGGCGACCGTGCTCGAACGCATGGTGGTGCCCGGGCAGCGGGTCAGCGAGGCGGACCCGCTGCTGCGTCTGGCGGATGCGCGCCGGCTCATGCTGGAATTGAACCTGACGGTCGGGCAGGCGGAAACGGTGCGCGAAGGCGACGTGCTGGTGGTCGAGGGCTCGGGAGTGCAGGCGCGTGTCACGCAGATCGGCTGGGGTACGTCAGACAGCACACAGACGGTGCGCGTGCGGGCCGAGCTGCCGGCGGCGAAGTCAGCGCTGCGTCCGGGCCTCTGGGTCAAGGCGCGGCGCAATGTACCGGCGTCGGGCGCGTGGATCGTGCCGGCGGCGGCAGTCAGTCACCATGAGGGCAAGACCTGGGTGTTCGCGCGCACGGCACAGGGCTTCAGACCGGTCGAGGTGCAGGCGTTGTCGCAGGAATCCGGTCGCGCCACCGTCAGCGGTGCGCTCGATGCGAATGCGCCGGTCGCGGTCAGCGGCGTGGCGGCGCTGAAGGCGGTCTGGCTCGGCGGCGAGGCACCGTAATGCTCGACGCACTGACCCGCAGCGCGCTCGCCCGCCCGCTGCTGACCATACTGGCCGCGCTGCTGCTGGTCGCCGCCGGCGTGCAGGCCATGTTGAACCTGCCGATCGATGCCTTTCCCGACGTTTCAGCACCGCAGGTGAAAATCATCGTCAAGCTGCCCGGCATGACGCCGGAAGAGATGGAAGCGCGCGTCACCACGCCGGTGGAAATCGAAATGCTGGGCCTGCCGAAGCAGACCATGCTGCGCTCGACCAGCAAGTACGGCCTGACCGACATCACGATCGATTTCGAGGACGGCACCGACATCTACTGGGCGCGCAACCAGGTGTCCGAGCGGCTGAACGGCATCATGGGCGATCTGCCGCCGGGGCTGAGCGGCGGGCTGGCGCCGATCACCACGCCGCTCGGCGAAATGTTCATGTTCACCATCGAGGGCGACCTGCCGCTGGCCGAGCGGCGCGCGCTGCTCGACTGGGTGATCCGCCCGGCGCTGCGCACGGTGCGTGGTGTCGCCGACGTCAATGTGCTGGGCGGTTTGGCCACCGCCTACGAGGTGATCCCCGATGCGGCGCGCATGGCCGCGGTCGGTGTCACGCTGGACGAACTGCGCGGCACGCTCGAACGCTTCAACCGCAACGACGGTGCCGGCCGCATCAGCGAAGGTGAGGAAACGCTGCTGGTGCGTGTGCAGGGGCGCCTGAACTCGCTCGACGACATCGGTCGGCTGATTGTGCGGGCAACGCCGCAGGCGCAGGTGCGCGTGGCCGACGTCGCCGACGTCCGCCTGGGCGCGCTGACGCGCATGGGCGGCGTGACCCACAACGCCGAGGGCGAAACGGTGCAGGGGCTGGTGCTCGGCCTGCGTGGTGCCGATGCGCAGCAGGTCGTGCGCGGCGTGCGCGAGCGGCTGGACGAGATCGCGCCCGGCCTGCCCGAAGGTGTGAAGATCGTGCCTTTCTACGATCGAGGCGAGCTGGTGTCGAGTGCAGTGGGCACCGTCAAGAGTGCGCTGATCGAGGCGGTGGCACTGGTACTGGTGCTGCTGATCCTGTTCCTCGGCAACCTGCGGGCCGCGCTGGCCGTGGCCGTCGTGTTGCCGCTGGCCGCGCTGTGGACCTTCCTGCTGATGCATTTCGCCGGCCTGTCCGCCAATCTGATGAGTCTGGGCGGTCTGGCGATCGCCATCGGCCTGCTGGTGGATGCCGCGGTCGTCGTGGTCGAGAATGTGGTCGCCCATCTGCACAAGCCCGGCGCAGCCGCGCGACCGCGTCAGGACGTGGTGCTGGAGGCGGTGCAGGAGGTGGCGGTGCCGACCACGGCCGGCATCGTCATCATCGCGCTCGTGTTCGTGCCGTTGCTCAGTCTGCAGGGGCTGGAGGGTAAGCTGTTTGCGCCGGTCGCGCTGACCATCGTGTTCGCGCTGGCCGGTTCGCTGCTGTTGTCTCTGACCCTGATTCCGTTGCTCGCCCGGCTTGCGCTGGGTGCGGATTCCCACTCCGACCCGTGGCTGCCGCGCACGCTGGCGCGGCTGTATGCGCCCTTGCTGCTGCGGGCGCTGCACGCACCGCGGTTCGTGGGTGCCATCGCGGTCGCGCTCGGCGTGGCGGCGGTCGTCGTCTATATGGGGCTGGGCAAGACCTTCATGCCGACCATGGACGAAGGCAGCCTCATCGTCCAGCTGGAAAAACTGCCGTCCATCAGTCTCGATGCGTCGCTCGACATCGACACGCGTTTCCAGCGGGCGCTGAAGGAACGCGTGCCGGAGGCGCAGCAGATCGTCGCGCGCGCCGGCGCCGACGAGATCGGCCTGGATCCGATGGGTCTGAACCAGACCGATACCTTCGTCAGCCTGAAGCCGGGTTCCGACAAGCCCGCCATCCTGCACCGCATCCGCGACCTGCTGGCGGAGTTTCCCGGCGTGGCCTACGCCTTCACGCAGCCGATCGAGATGCGGGTGTCGGAAATGATCCTCGGCGTGCGCGGCGACCTGGCGATCCGCCTGTTCGGTCCGGACATCGATGTGCTGAACCAGAAGGCCGGCGAGATCGCCGATGTGCTGCGTTCGATCCAGGGAGCGGAGGACGTGTTCTTCGTGCGCAATGCCGGCGTGCAGTATTTGCGCGTGGTGCCCGACACCGACGCGCTGGCTCGGGCCGGGCTGGATATCGACGTGCTGGCGGCGACGCTGCGCGCACAGATCGAGGGTGAGCGTGTCGGTCTGATCCAGAAGCTGGACCGCCGCTATCCGCTGCTGATCCGCTCATCCGGCAGTGTCGGCGCCGCCGACGAGCTGACCCAGATGCCGGTCGCGCTGCCGGGCGGCGGACGCATTGCGCTGGGGCAGCTGGCGCGCTTCGAACGCGTCGATGGTCCGGTGCAGGTGAATCGTCAGCTTGGCAGCCGGAACATGGTGGTGGTCGCCAATGTCGGCGGCCGCGATCTGGTCGGTTTCGTCGAGGATGCGCGTGCACAGGTGCTGCAGAAGGTGGAACTTCCGGCCGGCTACCGGCTCACCTGGGGCGGCGAATTCGAGAACCAGCAGCGCGCCGCGCAACGTCTCGCACTCGTGATACCGATAGCTCTTCTGCTCATCTTCCTGATCCTTTACAGCACTTTCAATTCGCTGCGCCAGGCGGCGCTGGTGATGGCCAACGTGCCGTTCGCGATGATAGGCGGCGTGTTCGCGCTCGCCATTTCGGGGGAATACCTGTCGGTGCCCGCGTCGGTCGGCTTCATCGCGCTGCTCGGCATCGCGGTGCTCAATGGCGTGGTGCTGGTGAGTTGCTTCAACCAGTTGCGCGCGATCGGTTTCAGCATGCTGGACACCGTGGTCAGCGGCGCGCAGCGCCGGCTGCGGCCGGTGCTGCTGACCGCATCGATGGCCGCGCTCGGGCTGGTACCGCTGCTGTTCGCGACCGGGCCGGGATCGGAAATCCAGCGCCCGCTGGCCATCGTCGTCATCGGTGGGCTGATCACCTGCACAGCGCTGACCCTGCTGCTGCTGCCCATCCTGTATAAGCGATTCGGCGAACGACCCGCTTCATAACACCCCTACCTGACATGCCTGACCACCCGGCGCCACGCAGGCGCGTACTGTCCTTCCTGTCCGTGGCGACGCTGGCCGCGCTGTCGATCTGGACGCTGCTGCGGATATGCCTGTGGGTCAAGACCGGCCCGGCGGTGATGGGCGGGCTGCCGGCGTTGCGCGCCTTTGCACTCGGGCTGTGGTTCGACCTCGCGACCATGGCCTGGCTGGTGGCGCCGCTGCTGCTGGCGTCGGCGCTGCTGCCACAGCGGCTGCGTGCCAGCCGCTTCATGACCTGGCTGCGCTGGAGCGCCTTGTGGTTCGCCACCGCGCTGCTGCTGTTCGGTGCGGTGTCGGAAATCGTGTTCTGGGACGAGTTCTCGACCCGCTTCAATTTCATTGCAGTCGACTACCTGATCTACACACAGGAGGTCGTTGCCAACATCCTGCAGTCCTATCCGGTCGGCAAGCTGGTCGGTGCCATCGCGCTGACCGCGGCGATCGTTCTGTTCGTGCTGTCGCGCAGGGTCCGCTTCGCGCTAGCGCCGCGCGGCTGGCGCACGCGTCTGGCGATGATCGCCGGTGCGCTGCTGCTGCCGGCGCTTTCACTGCAGCTGGCATCGATCGAGCAGATGAGCGGCAGCGGCAACGCCTACGCCGACGAACTGTCGGGCAACGGGCTGTTTTCACTGGCCGCGGCGATGCGTCGCAACGAGCTGGACTATGCGCGCTGGTACGCGACCCTGCCGCAGGACGAAGCCGATGCCGTACTCAAGGGGCTGGATGTCGACCGGCTGCCGCTGTCGTCACCGGACCGGCCCAGCGCGATGGACGATCCGCCGGAGGACACCGACACGCCGTTCAGCCGGCGCCCGCGCAATGTCGTGATGGTGACCATAGAGAGCCTGTCGGCCGATTACGTCGGTGCGTATGGCTCGGCAGATGGGCTGACGCCCGAACTCGACCGCCTGGCGGCCGAAGGGCTGCGCTTTTCACAGGTGTATGCGACCGGCACCCGCACCGTGCGCGGGCTTGAGGCGCTGTCGCTCGGCACGCCGCCGGTGCCGGGCCAGTCCATCGTGCGCCGCGACGACAACAACAATCTGTCGACCGTGGGCGAACTGCTCGAACACCAGGGTGTCGTGCCGATCTTCATCTACGGCGGCTACGGCTACTTCGACAACATGAACACCTACTTCCGGGGCAACGACTACCTGATCGTCGAT
>DATCUL010000370.1:0-2148 GCA_036567405.1 Methyloversatilis sp.
GGCTTGGCAGCGGCTTTCGCCGGTGCGGCCTTCTTCACTGCGGGCTTGGCAGCGGCTTTCGCCGGTGCGGCCTTCTTCGCTGCGGGCTTGGCAGCGGCCTTCGCCGGTGCAGCCTTCTTCACTGCGGGCTTGGCAGCGGCCTTCGCCGGTGCAGCCTTCTTCGCAGGTTTGCTCGGGGCACTCGCCTTCTTCGCCCCCTTCTTAGCTTCAGCTTCAGCCATGACTTATCTCCTCTGGATAACAGGAATTGACAGCACCTCAGCCCCTCCGGTGGCGGAAGGTCTGTTCGCGAAGACGCACGGAGGTGCGTCCATCATGAACACGTGATGGCAGCGCAGCGGTTACCGCTACATCCGCCAGCGGGAACACGTCCCGCAAGACAATCGGCGACATGCGCCCGCCGAATATCCAATCCAAAAGCGCAAGCCATGGATCTCGCCATGACTTCGCACAAGCCGCGAACATCCCCGATCCGGCTGCAAAAAAGGGGGGGAAGAATCCTGGCCCGGATCCGTCGCGGAAACCCAAGACGCATCCGCAGCCGGACATTTGCCGACGACACTTCAGCAATCGCTTTCCGCTCGCACATCGACGTGCGTCATGCACGCGCATCGAGGAATCGACATGCCGAATCGGACCATCGGGAATTCAGGGGAAATGCTGTCCAGCAGGCCGAAGGGTTCGGCGCGAAATGTAGGGCGTGAAGATATTGTCGCAACGGACTGATTCATAGCTGAAAGTATTGCACAACCATGAAGCTTTTAAGCAACAAACCGCACAAAAGTCCAGAAGATTTTTCAGGCACCGAAAACCAAAAAATCGCTTTGTCATTTATCCGAATGAATGACTGGGCACATGAGGGCTCTGAAACACCGATTTCACGCGCATTTCATTGAATCGGTCATTCCGGGAAACGGAATCCGGATTTTCGTCGCCAGACTCGGTGCGTGTTGTTTGAATGCAAATCCGGGAGGGCGTCAAGCCGTACCCCTAGCGTGCTTTCTTGCAAGGCCCACTAGATACAGTGTCCCGAATCCGCATCGCAACCGGCACCGTCCGGACACCGATTAGCAGCCGCTCGTCATCAGATTCGCACAGCCTCGGGCAAGCTTCCGGAACACGATCGAGCACGGCGTTCACTGCACTCGTGGCATGACATCCGCGGCGGACATCCGGGTGTCTGCCTGCATGACCGAGAACCGCTGGTTGCCACACCTGCGAAGCGATCGGCGGCAACGATGTCGGCCGGACTTGCGCCGGCAGAGCGCCGTTTGCTGCGTGTTGTAAATATCGGCGCTAACTCGAAAGCAATTGTTGCCGGGGTACGAACGCCGCTCCAGCCAGTTCCACAATCACACAGCGCGATGTGTCATCCGCAATACCGCGGCGCGACCCGGCATCGCTGCAAGGCCGATCCTGTTCGGCCGCACGCAAGGAGATGGAACATGAAATCGCGCAGATGCCTGATGCTCGCTTCGGTGCTGGCTCTGGCTGCCGCTTCGGATGTGGCGATGGCGGATCGCGGTCGTGGTGGTCACGGCGGCGGGCATGGAGGTGGGCACGGCGGCGCACGCCTCGGCCTCTACTTCGGCGTGCCGTTCGGTCCGTTCTATGCACCGCCTCCGTTCTATCCGGCGCCCTACTACGGACCCTACGCCTACCCCTATCCGTACTACTACCCACCGGTCGTCCAGCAACCTGCACCGCCGGTCTATATCGAGCGGCCAGCTCCCGAACCGGAGATGTCACCTGCACCTGCACCAACTCCGGCGCCCGCTGCGACCGCCTACTGGTACCACTGCGACGAACCCGAGGGCTACTACCCGTACGTCAAGGAATGCCCGGGCGGCTGGCAGAAGGTGATCCCGCATCCGCCGGGTCAATGATCATGCGCACCCCGACCTGGACATGGCCGCTTGCGCTGCTGCTGGCGGCCTGCACCACCGCCCCGACCGGACCGAGCGTGACGGTACTGCCCGGATCACGGCAGACCTTCGACCAGTTCCGCGAGGACGACGCGCTATGCCGGCAGTACGCCAGCGATCAGAGCGGCGGCAAGGACGCCAATGAAGTCGCCACCGAAGCCGGCGTCAAGAGCGCCGTCGTGGGCACGGCCATCGGCGCCGCAGCCGGCGCGGCGCTGGGTGA
>DATCUL010000371.1:0-14324 GCA_036567405.1 Methyloversatilis sp.
CCTGTGCCGCGCACATGCGAACTGCTGCGAAAACCTGCCGGTATTCGGCGCACTCGTGCTGACCGCCGTGATCACCGGTCACGCGGCGATCACCGATCCTGGCGCACTGTGGGTTCTGGCGGCGCGCGTCGGTCAAAGCACCTCGCATCTGGTATCGGGCAGAGGCCGCGCCATCGCCGTGCGTTTCGGCTGCCTGGTTCTGCAGATCGGCATCCAGGCGGTCTGGATCGTTCGCCTGCTGCTTGTGATGCCATGACAGACGCGGACGTTGGCATGCCAATGAAAATGGCCGCGACAACCGGCTGCGCTCGGGAGAACACCATGAACGCACGCATCGAAGGCCGGCACAGCCAGTCGGCACACACCACCGGTGGACTCGACTATCTGCACGACAGTCCCGCCACCCCGGTCAATTACATGTATCCGCCGCCGGACGGACAGCCATGGGAAAACTGCAGCTACCGTACGCATCAGGTCGACATTGCGGACGCGCGCTGCTTGCCGCAGGCTTGCTCGCTCGACCTGCACGGCTTCGAACTGCGTGACGCACCGTCCGGCGTCAGCCGGTTCGACGATGACGAGCTCGTGCGCGCACGCTATTACCCGGAGGTCGAGGCGATCGCCTGCGACGTCAGCGGTGCAGTGCGCGCAATCTGCTTCGACCACCAGATCCGGCGCCGGCACCGCGACGAGCGGCACCTGACCTTCGGCCGCCAGTCGGCCCAGCCGTCCGCCGTCGGTCGCGTGCATAACGACTATTCGGAGGCGAGCGGACAGCGCCGGCTCGAAATGGTGATCGCTGACCTGCAGTCGCGTATGCAGGTCGGACGCTACGCGGTGGTGAATCTGTGGCGGCCGCTGATGGAGCCGGTGCTCGACGCGCCACTCGCGCTGTGCGACGCACGCTCGGTCATGGCCGGCGACCTGGTGGCGGCTGAAATCCGCTACCCGGACCGGCGAGGCGAAATCTATGTGCTGAAGCATTCCCCGCGTCATCGCTGGCACCATTTTCCGCAGATGGCGATGCGCGAAGTGCTGATATTCAAGCAGTACGATTCGCAGATCAGCGGCGTGTCGCGCTTCACCCCGCACGCGGCCTTTCTCGATCCGGCAGCGCCTGCCGATGCACCACCGCGTGCCAGCATCGAAACCCGTTGCCTCGTACTTTTCGACTAAGAGACAGGACATGAACAACCCGCACATCGAGTTCTGGTTCGACTTCGGCAGTCCCTACAGCCATCTGAGTGCACAGCGCATCGACACGCTGGCACGCGAGCGCGGCGTACGGGTGCTCTGGCAACCCATGCTGCTCGGCCCCATCTTCCGCAACGCCGGCTGGTCGGGTTCGCCCTTCCTGCAGCAGCCGGCGAAGCTGGCCTACATGTGGACGGACATCGCGCGCCAGAGCGCGAAGTACCAACAGCCCTGGACCCATCCTTCGGCATTCCCGCGTGCCAGCCTGCTGCCGGCGCGCATCGCGACCGCTTTCGGCGACGAGGCGTGGATCGGGCAGTTCTGTGCACAGGTGTTTGCATTGAATTTCGTGCATGACAAGGAAATCGACAGCGTCGATGCCATGCAGCGCGTGCTGCACGACCTCGGCCTGCCGGCCGACACGGTGATCGCACGAGCACAGACACCCGAAATCAAGCAGGCCTTGCGCGACCGGACCGCGCTCGGTGAACAACGCGGGCTGTTCGGTGCCCCCAGCTTTCTGGTCGGCGATGCGCTGTTCTGGGGCAACGACAGGCTGGAGGATGCACTCGATGCAGCCTGCAATCTCCCTCGATGACTTCGACGTGCTGCCTGGCTTCAAGCCGTTGTCACTGCGCGGGCCGTTCTTCGGCGGACGCACGCTGCTCACCGACCGCAACGGCCGTGGCGACGGCATGATGATCCGCATCACGGACAGTGACTGCAACGCGCTCGGCATCACCCACGGCGGCGTCATAGCCACGCTGGCTGACATCTTCCTGGTGCACTTTCTCGCGCGGCGGCTGCCGGCAGCCACCGGACTGGTCACCAGCAGCCTCGCAGTCGACTACGTCGGCCGCAGCACCGCCGGCGACTGGCTGAGCGGCCGCATCCACGCACACCATATCGGCCGCCGGCTTTGCGTCGCCTCGGGCGAACTGCGGGTCGGCGAGCGGACGATCGCCCTGATCAGCGCGAGTTGCGCGGTATTCGATTCAACACGGAACCCGACATGAACAGCTCACGATTCGCCAGTACGCCCGAACCGCCGTACTACGTGGTCATCTTCACCGCCACACGCCATCCGGCCGACGACGGCTACGCCGCGATGGCCACGCGCATGCAGGAACTGGCGGCCAGCCAGCCCGGCTTTCTCGGCGTCGAGCGCGTCCGCGATGCCGATGGCTTCGGCATCATGCTGTCCTACTGGGAGTCGGAAGAGGCGATCCGGCGCTGGCGCGAGCATGGCGAACACATGATCGCCCGCGGCCTGGGACGTGAACGCTGGTATGCGCATTACGCACTGCGGGTCGCCCGGGTCGAACGCGCTTACGGAATGACGGCGCCAGCGCCCGACTCACCGGTCAGCTGACGGCGCCGGACGCGGTTCGGAAGAGCATCGCCACAGCCTGTGCGGCAATGCCTTCGCCGCGACCGGTGTAGCCCAGCTTTTCGGTGGTCTTGCCCTTGACGTTGACCGCCGGCGGCAGCACACCGCAATCGGCAGCGATGTTGGCCACCATCTGTTGCGCATGTGGCGTGATCTTCGGCCCCTCGCAGATTACGGTGGCATCGATGTTGCCGATCAGCCAGCCGGCTTCGTGAACCCTGCGCACCGCCTCGCGCAGTAGCACGCGACTGTCTGCCCCTGCGTAGGCCGCATCGGTGTCCGGAAACAGGCGGCCGATGTCGCCCATGCCTGCAGCGCCGAGCAGCGCATCGGTGATGGCATGCAGCAGCACGTCGGCATCGGAGTGACCGAGCAGGCCTTTTTCATGCGGGATATCGACGCCACCGATGATGCACCGGCGGCCTTCGACCAGCCTGTGCACGTCGAAGCCCTGACCGAAGCGGAAGGGCGGCTGGGCAGCGGACAGTTCGGTCATCGTTCTTGCTCCCGGGTGCACAGGATCAGTTCGGCCAGTTTCATGTCTTCCGGCCAGGTCACTTTCAGATTGGCCGCCCCGGCCGGCACCAGCAGCGGCTTCAGGCCGGCCGCCTCGATGGCGGAAGCCTCGTCGGTCACGTCGGTGCTGCGTGCCAACGCATCGTGCAGCATGGCCAGACGGAACATCTGCGGCGTCTGCGCCTGCCACATCGCATCGCGCGACACGGTGGCTTCGACCCGGTCTGCCGTGTCGGCACGCTTGAGCGTGTCGGCCACTCTCATCGCCAGCAGGCCGCCCACCGGATCGCCGGACAAGGCATCGAGCAGCGTGTCGAGCATGCCGGCCGACAGGCAGGGGCGGGCGGCGTCATGCACCAGTACCCAGTCATCCGGCCGTGCCCAGCCGGCGATCTCGAACAGACCGTTGCGTACCGATAGCGCGCGGCTGGCACCGCCACACTGCACCGGCATCAGTTTCGGTCCGAGTTCCGTCCAGTCGTACTCCGGCCAGTAGACGTCGTCCGGCGCCAGCACGACGACCACCCGGTCGATTCGCGGATGAGCGCACAGCGTGCCCAGTGCATGGCGGATCAGCGGCCGGCCAGCCAGCGGCAGATACTGCTTCGGCAGGTTGGCGCCGAAGCGGCTGCCACTGCCGGCAGCCGGTACCAGCGCGATATGTCGCGGCATCGGACGCCTCGTTCAGACCGTGAGCCAGCGCGACAGGTCGCGCTGCATGTCAGCCACCGATTCGAGGCCGATGGCCAGCCGGATCAGGTTGTCACGGATACCGGACGCGTCGCGCGCTTCCTGCGAAATGCGGCCGTGCGTCGTGGTCGCCGGGTGGGTGATCGTGGTCTTGGTGTCGCCGAGGTTGGCGGTGATCGACAGCATGCGGGTCGAATCGATCAGCTTCCACGCCTCGTCGCGCCCGCCCTTCACCTCGAAGGCGACGACCGCACCGCCGGTTTTCTGCTGGCGCATCGCGACCTTGTGCTGCGGATGGGATTCCAGCCCCGGATAGAACACGCGTTCGACCCACGGCTGCACCTCGAGCCAGCGCGCCAGCTCCAGCGCCTTGGCCGACTGCGCCTCCATGCGGATGGACAGCGTTTCCAGCCCCTTCAGAATGACCCAGGCATTGAAGGCGGACAGCGTCGGCCCGGCCGTGCGCAGGAATTTCCACACTTCCTCCATCTCTTCCTTGCGTCCGCAGACCGCGCCGCCGAGCACACGCCCCTGGCCGTCGAGATACTTGGTCGCCGAATGGATGATGATGTCTGCCCCCAGCTCCAGCGGCTTCTGCAGCGCCGGCGTGCAGAAGCAGTTGTCGACCGCCAGCAGCGCGCCCGCCTCGTGCGCGGCATCCGCCACCGCCTGGATGTCGATCACCTCGGTCAGCGGATTCGACGGCGTCTCGATGAAGAACAGCTTGGTGTTGAGCCTGACTGCATCGCGATAGGCATTGATGTCGGTTGCGTCGACCAGGGTGGTTTCGACACCGAACTTCGCGAGGACATTGTTGAACAGCTGTTGGGTCGAGCCGAAAATGCTGCGCGAGGCGATGATGTGATCGCCACTCTTGAGCAGCGCCATCGCCATCGACAGGATGGCCGACATGCCGGAACTGGTGGCGACGCAGGCTTCGGCACCTTCGAGCGCGGCCAGCCTGTCCTGCATCATGGTGACCGTCGGATTGGTGAAACGAGCATAGACGTTGCCCGGCTGAGCGCCGGAAAACCGTGCCGCCGCCTCGGCCGCGCTGCCGAACACGAAGCTCGAGGTCAGGAACATGGCTTCTCCGTGTTCGCCGAACTGGCTGCGCTCTATGCCGGCACGCACCGCCAGCGTTTCAGGGTCGTAGGCCGTCAGATCGAACGGCTCGCGGTCAGGACTGCTCATGTCTTGCTCCAGCCGGCCTGCCGGGCCGGCAACGGTAAGTCGTAAAAAAAGCGCGGAAACGGGCGCCCAAACGAAAAACCCGCTTTGCCTGTGAGGCAAAACGGGTTCCGGAATACGTTCGTTTCGCCGCTTTAGCCGTATTTGTCCGGCACCGTCATCATCGAAACCACGGTACCGCGCGCCCGCAAGCTGGATTCAAATCGGCGCGAACCGGCACACTAGCGCCCGGCAGGCGCCCGCGTCAAGCGCCGCGTCGGACGCCGGCTCAGGCGTTTTCCTCGGATGTCACCAGATTCAGGTCGAGCTGGCCGCTCTCGTCCTCGGATTGTCTGGGCGCCCCCTTGCGCTGGTTCTCGACGCCGTCGAGATAGGCAGCGGTGACGTCGCCGGTGACGTAGTTGCCGTCGAAACACGAGGTCTCGAAGTGTTCGATCGACGGGTTGCAGGCGGTGATCGACGCCTTGAGCATGTCCAGCGTCTGATAGATCAGCTCGTCGGCACCGATGGCGGCGCGGATTTCCTCGTCCGACCGGTTCGATGCGATCAGTTCGTCGCGCGTCGGCATGTCGATGCCGTACACGTTGGCATAGCGCACTGGGGGTGCAGCCGACGCGAAATAGACCTTGCGTGCACCTGCCTCGCGTGCCATCGCGACGATTTCCTGGCTGGTGGTACCGCGCACGATGGAATCGTCGACCAGCAGCACGTTCTTGCCCTTGAATTCCTGCGAGATCGCATTCAGCTTCTGGCGCACCGACTTACGTCGCACCGCCTGGCCGGGCATGATGAAGGTGCGGCCGATGTAGCGGTTCTTGACGAAGCCTTCGCGGTACGGCACATCGAGCACGCGCGCCAGTTCCATCGCGGACGGCCGGCTCGAGTCGGGAATCGGGATCACCGCATCGATCTGCAGATCGGCATGGTCAGCCTGTATCTTCTGCGCCAGAAATTCGCCCATCTTCACGCGCGATTCGTACACCGACACGCCGTCCATCAGCGAATCCGGGCGGGCCAGATAGACATACTCGAACAGACAGGGCGCCTGGGTCGGGTGCGCCGCACACTGCAGCGACTGCATCGTGCCTTCCGGCGAAATCAGCACCGCCTCGCCCGGCGCGATGTCACGCAGAAGCTTGAAGCCCAGCGTATCGAGCGCCACGCTCTCGGAGGCGACGAGCCACTCCGTACCCTGTCCGGTCTCGTGCGTGCCGATGACCAGCGGACGGATGCCGTACGGGTCGCGGAAAGCCAGCAGGCCGAAGCCGGCAATCATGGCCACGACGGCATAGGCGCCGCGGCAGCGCCGGTGCACGCCGGCCACCGCGCTGAATATCGTCTGGTGATCGAAGGTCGGCCGCTCGCGCAGTGCCTGCATCATTTCGTGCGCCAGCACGTTGAGCAGCACTTCGGAATCGGACGTGGTGTTGATGTGCCGCAGGTCGGTGCGGAACATGTCTTCCTTCAGCTCTTCCGAATTCGTCAGGTTGCCGTTGTGTGCCAGCACGATGCCGAACGGCGAGTTGACGTAGAAGGGCTGCGCTTCGGCCGCGTTGTAGGCCGAACCGGCCGTCGGGTAACGCACGTGCGCAATGCCCCAGTCGCCGAGCAGCGTGCGCATGTTGCGCGTGCGGAACACGTCGCGCACCAGGCCGGAGCCCTTGTGCATGTGGAATTTCGGTCCCTGTGCCGTGGCAATGCCCGCCGCGTCCTGGCCGCGATGCTGCAGCACGAGCAGGCCGTCATACAGCAGCTGATTGACGGGTGAAGTGGCGACGACGCCGAGTATTCCGCACATGATGGTCAGGCCTTAAAACGAATCTTTTTCGCTACTGCGTCGGGCAGCCACGGTTTCAGCGCAATGGCCGCCGTCTCGAGCGGCGGCGTCAGCGCCGCTGCACGCCACCAGCCCTGTTCCGGAGCCGGGGTGAAGGCTGCGCCGACGACAAGGAGCAACAGTATAAGTCCCGCGCGCACCAGCCCGAACAGGCCGCCGAGTACGCGATCGGGGAAGTCCAGGCCGCTGGCCTGGATCAGGGAACGCAGCAGCCAGCGCAGCAGACCGCACAGGATGAGTACCGCAACGAAGGTCAGCGCGAAGCCGCACAGCACCCTGACCCCGGGATCGTTCAGGCCGGCGGGAAGGAAAACGGCCGCCTGGACGCCGAACTGGCGTGCAACCAGGAATGCCAGTACCCAGGCACCCAAGGCAATGACTTCGCTGACCAGTCCGCGCATCAGCCCGATCGCCGTGGACAGCAGCACGATGGCGATCAGGATGTAATCCAGTACCGTCATGTACGGGGAGCAAGCATCGAGCGCATACCGGCGGCTTCGAGCTTGTGCTGCGCCGCCTCGGCCGCTGCGCGGCTGGAGAACGGTCCGACCTTGACGCGCGTGCGCGTCTGGCCGTCGGCAAGCTTGACGTCTTCGGTAAAGCTGGCAAATCCGAGTTCCTTGGCCCGGGCACGCAATTTCGCCACATTGGCGGCGTCGCTGAACACACCGAGTTGCAGCGCGACAGGCCCGGTCTTGCCGTCGAGCAGTGCAGTCGCCCGCGAAGCGTCTGCTGTGACCGCCTTCGACACCTCGGCTTTCGGCGCATCGACCTTTGGTGCTTCTGCCTTCGGTACCACGGATTTCTGTGCCTCTGGCTTCGGCAACTCGGGTTTGACCGGAGGCGGCTTCACGGGTTCGGGCTTGACGCTGACCGGCAGTTTGGGCGGCGCGACCGCCTGCACCGCTGGCGCCGGTTCAGGCCGCACCGCCGGGACCGGCTCGGAATCCGGAGGCGGAGGCGGAATCGCATCGTCTGCGTCCGGTACATCACTGCGGGCGGGCGAAGCCAGCGGCGGTGCGTTGTCGCGTGGCGGAATGCGCACCGCGATGTCCTGCGCCGGCAGGCGAGGCTCGTGGTCCATGACGATGGGCAGCACGATGGCCGCCGTCAGGGCCAGTGCGATGGCACCCAGCAGGCGACGGCGCGCGCGCTTGCGGAGATCAGTCTGCAGATCGGGATCGGGAGAAGCCACGTCGGGGCACGTCCTGCGGGTGGGATCAGCCCTTCGAGGGCAGGGGGGATTTCGCGTAGTCGCGCATCACGTCAGCGACTGTAAGGAAAGAACCGAACACCACGATTCTATCATCCGTGCCAACACGCTCCCGCGTCGCACGCCAGGCGTCAAGCGGACTGGCGAACGTCGCGACCGTGCCGGTGATGCCGTTGGCGGCGATCAGCGCCGAGATGTCGGCAGCCGGCGTACCGCGCGGACCGCCAAGATCGCACAGCATCCAGTGATCGATGCGCCCATTGAGCCGCTGCAGCACGCCGGCGATGTCCTTGTCGCGCAACATGCCCATCACCGCCCAGGTTTCCGGATAGAAACCCATGTTGGACAGGTTCTCGTTGAGTACCGAAGCGGCGTGCGGATTGTGCGCGACATCGAAGATGACGGCCGGGCGGCCAGGCATCACCTGGAAACGCCCGGGCAGCTCGACCGTCGCAAGTCCGAGCCGGATGTCGCCAACCGAAACCGGCACGCGGTCTGACATCGCGTCGAGTGCAGTGATGACGGCCGAGGCGTTGAGCAGCTGATTGGCGCCGCGCAGCGCCGGATAGCCGAGACCGCCGCGCTTGACCAGCCGGTGCGGCTCGCGCCGCCAGTAGCCCCATTGCTGGCGATCACCACCGAAACCGAAATCGACACCCGACACCTTGAGTTCGGCACCTATCGACCGCGCGTACTCGACCAGACTGGCCGGCGGCATCGGATCGCCGACGATGGCCGGACGCCCGGCGCGGAAGATGCCGGCCTTTTCACGGCCGATGGCCTCGCGCGTATCGCCGAGATAGTCCATGTGGTCGAGGTCGATGCTGGTGACGATGGCGCAGTCGGCATCGAACGCGTTGACCGCATCGAGCCGGCCGCCGAGGCCGACTTCGAGCACGATCACGTCGAGTTCGGCGCGTTCGAACACCTGCCAGGCGCCCAGCGTGCCGAATTCGAAATAGGTCAGCGCGGTGTCACCGCGCGCTCGTTCGACCTCGGCAAATCCCGCGCATAGCGCCTCGTCGCTGGCCGCTTCACCGTTGATCCGGACCCGCTCGTTATAGGCGAGCAGATGCGGCGAGGTGTAGGTTCCGACGCGATAGCCCGCGCAACGCAGGATGCGCTCGAGCATGGCGCAGGTGGAACCCTTGCCATTGGTGCCCCCGACGACGAACACCGGCACGCGCTGTTCGATGCCCAGCGCCTTCTTGACGCTGAGCACTCGATCCAGGCCGAGCTGTATCGTCTTCGGGTGGATGCTTTCGAGATGTTGCAGCCACTCGGTCAGGGTCGAAGGCATGAGTGGAGGCGGCCGGGCGCTGTCGGTACTGAATGGAGGAACGGAGGCCGACTCAGCCAGCCAGCGCCGGCATGCGCTGCAGCGCGGCCAGCAGGCCGGCGAGGCGTTCGGCCATTTCGCGGCGGTCGACAATCATGTCGACTGCGCCCTTGTCGAGCAGGAACTCAGCCCGCTGGAAGCCTTCCGGCAGCTTTTCGCGCACAGTCTGTTCGATCACGCGCGGGCCGGCAAAACCGATCAGTGCGCCCGGTTCGGCGATCACGACGTCGCCCATGAAGGCGAAGCTCGCGGATACGCCACCCATGGTCGGATCGGTCAGCACCGAAATGAACGGCAGCCTGTGCTGCGCGAGCTGGGTCAGCGACGCAGTGGTCTTGGCCATCTGCATCAGCGAGAACAGCCCTTCCTGCATGCGCGCACCGCCGCTGGCGGCGATGCAGATGAACGGCAGCCGCTGTTCCACCGCAACCCGCACGCCACGCACGAAGCGCTCGCCGACCACGGATCCCATGGAACCGCCGAGGAATTCGAATTCGAAACAGGCAACAACGACCTGTACCGTCCGGATCGCGCCCTGCATCACGACCAGCGCATCACCTTCGGCGGTCTCGTCCGCCGCCGCGTTCAGGCGATCGGCGTAGCGCTTGCTGTCGCGGAACTTGAGCGGATCGACCGGCATGACCTCGTTGCCGATCTCGAAACGCCCCTCGCGATCGAGCAGTGCGTCGATACGCGCACGGGCGCGGATGCGGGAGTGATGATTGCACTTCGGGCAGACACCCAGATTGGCGGCCAGGTCTGCCGTGTATAGCACCGCTTCGCAGGCCGGGCACTTCGACCACAGACCTTCGGGCACCGACTTTCGGCCGGCGGCCTCACTGCGATTGATCTTCGGCGGCAGCAGTTTCTGAAGCCAGCTCATGCGAGCACCTCCGCGCTGTCCATGGCCTGACGGATGCCACCCAGCAGCGCCTTGACGCGCGGCAGCAGTTCGTCCGGCTTGCTGTTTTCCATCTCTTCGATGATGCGGCTGCCGATCACCACCGCGTCCGCCACGCTGGCCAGCGCACGCGCCGACGCACCGTCGCGCACGCCGAAACCGACACCGACCGGCAGGCCGACGATGTCGCGAATCGCCGGAATGCGTAGCGAGACCTCGGCGATGTCGATGTGACCGGCACCGGTCACGCCCTTGAGCGACACATAGTAGATGTAGCCGCTGCCGATCTCGCGGACCGCACGGATGCGCTGGTCGCTCGAGGTCGGCGCCAGCAGGAAGATGACGTCCAGACCCTTCGCGCGGACCACCTGTGCGAATTCCTTCGACTCTTCCGGCGGGTAATCGACGATCAGCACGCCATCGACGCCGGCCTGCGCGGCCGCAGCGGCGAACGCCTCGACGCCCATCGCCTCGACCGGATTGGCGTAACCCATCAGCACGACCGGGGTGGTGGTGTTGCGCATGCGGAATTCGGCCACGGCGGCGATCACCTGACGCAGCGACACCTTGTGCAGCAGCGCTCGCTCGGACGAGCGCTGTATGGTCGGCCCGTCTGCCATCGGATCGGAAAAGGGAACGCCCAGTTCGATGATGTCGGCCCCGGCCTCCACCAGCGTATGCATCAGCGGCACAGTGACCGAAAGATCCGGATCACCTGCAGTGACGAACGGAATCAGCGCCTTGCGGCCAGCCGATTCGAGTGCGGAGAGGGTTTGAGCAATTCGGGACATGTTCGGAAACCGTGACCGGGCAGCCATGGCCGCCCGGCACACAACAGGTTGATGAAATACGCGTCAGAACTTGATGCCGGACTTTTCGGCCACGGTGTGCATGTCCTTGTCGCCGCGACCGGACAGATTGACCAGCAGCACCTTGTCCTTCGACATGCCGGCCGCCATCTTCATCGCGTACGCCACCGCGTGCGAGGACTCGAGCGCCGGGATGATGCCCTCGAGGCGGCAGGTCTTGTGGAAGGCGTCCAGCGCCTCATCGTCGTCGATCGACACGTATTCGGCACGGCCACTGTCCTTGAGCCACGCGTGCTCTGGGCCGACGCCCGGGTAGTCGAGCCCGGCGGAGATCGAGTGCGTCTCGATGATCTGCCCATTCTCGTCCTGCAGCAGATAGGTGCGGTTGCCGTGCAGCACGCCCGGACGACCGGCACACAGCGACGCCGAATGCATGCCGCTGGCCAGGCCGTGCCCAGCTGCCTCGACGCCGATCAGCCGCACGCCGGGAAATGGGATATAGGGGTAGAAAATGCCCATCGCGTTGGAACCGCCACCGATGCAGGCAACCACGGCATCCGGCTGGCGGCCGATCATTTCCGGCATCTGCCACTTGCACTCTTCGCCGATGACCGACTGGAAGTCGCGCACCATCATCGGATAGGGATGCGGGCCGGCGACGGTGCCGATGATGTAGAAAGTATTGGCGACGTTGGTGACCCAGTCGCGCATCGCCTCGTTGAGCGCGTCCTTCAGCGTCTTCGAACCGCATTCCACCGGCACCACTGTGGCACCCAGCAGCTTCATGCGATAGACGTTCGCCGCCTGACGCTTGACGTCCTCGCTGCCCATATAGACCACACACTCCATGCCCAGACGTGCGGCGATGGTGGCAGTAGCCACGCCATGCTGGCCGGCACCGGTTTCGGCGATCACCCGCCGCTTGCCCATGTGCTTGGCAACCATGGCCTGGCCGATCACGTTGTTGATCTTGTGCGCGCCGGTATGGTTCAGGTCTTCGCGCTTGAGGTAGATCTGGGCGCCCCCGGCATGTTCGGACAGCCGGCGGGCATGGAATATCGGGCTCGGACGACCGACGTAATGCTTCAGTTCGTACTCGAACTCGGCACGGAAGTCCGGCTGGTCCTTCAACTCATAATAGGTGTCGCGCAGTTCGTCGAGCGCGGCAATCAGGGTTTCAGCAACGAAAGTACCACCGTACGGACCGAAGTGACCTCGCGCGTCCGGAAGGTTGTAGGCGGAGGCGGATACCTCAGCCGGCAGGTCTTGCTTCCCCATGTTCCACTCCTGATATGAATGCCGCCACTCTGGCAACATCCTTGATTCCCTTGGCGGATTCGACGCCGCTGCTCACATCCACCGCAGCCGGCCGGACGGTTCCCACTGCTTCGTCGACATTGTCCGGACTCAGTCCGCCGGACAGGATGACCGGCAGCGGAAGGTCGGGCGGAATCAGCGACCAGTCGAAACGTTTGCCCGAACCACCCCAGCCCTCGGAATAGGCATCCAGCAGCAGCGCACGCGCGCCGCGGTACTGAAGCGCGCATTCTATCAAATCCAGACCCGGCCTTACCCGGACCGCTTTGATGTAGGGAAGGCCGAAGCGTTCGCACTCGACCGGCGTCTCGTCGCCATGGAACTGCAGGCAATCCAGCGCAGCCTCACGCGCAGCGCGGGCGATCAGTGTCGCATCCTCATTGACGAACAGTCCGACGCGGGTGACGAACGGCGGCACACGGGCGGCCAGTTCGGCTGCACGCTGCACCGTCACGGCACGCGGGCTGGGCGGGTACAGCACGAAACCGACCGCGTCGATACCGAGCGCCAGCGCGCCGTCCAGATCGGCTTCACGCGTGAAGCCGCACACCTTGATACGTGTTCTGCGCATCCGAATCCCTGAATACTTTTACCGCTCAAATCGCCGGACCGATGGCCGGCATGCGGCAACCCGATGCTGCCGCAGGAAGTCCCCACGCCTTATCGTAGCCCACACCGACGAGATAGAGCCCGCTGGCGGAAAACGTCGGGGCGGCCAGACGGCGGTCGCGCCGCCCCAGCAGTTCAGCCAGCCATGCAGGATCGCGTCGGGCACAGCCGATTTCCACCAGGGCCCCGACAATGTTGCGCACCATGTGGTGCAGGAAGGCGTTCGCGCTCAGATCGAACATGATCCAGTCGCCGCGCCGCGTCACTGCTAGATCGGACAGCGTGCGCACCGGACTGCGCGCCTGGCATTCGGACGAACGGAAAGCCGAAAAATCGTGTTCGCCGACCAGCGATGCCGCAGCTTCGCGCATGCGCGCCTCGTCCAGCGGCCGATGGAACCAGCCGGCGAGCGATGCACCGAGGGCCGGACGCACCGAACTGTTGTACAGGCAATAACGGTAGCTGCGCGAGCGGGCCGAAAAACGCGCATTGAACCCGGCCGCCACCGGCGCTGCCCAACGCACCGCCACACCGGTCGGCAACAGTGCATTGGTGCCGCGCACCCAGGCATTGTCGGCGCGCAACGCATCGGTATCGAAATGCACGACCTGTGCCGTGGCGTGAACGCCGGTATCGGTCCGTCCCGACGCCTGCACGCGCACCGGACTGGCGGCGATGCCGGACAGGGCGCGCTCGAGCGTGTCCTGAACTGTCGTCCCGGCGGCCTGCGACTGCCAGCCGCAGAAACCGGATCCATCATATTCGACCCCCAGTGCGATCCGCATGTCAGGCACGCATCCAGGCCGCAAGCAGCAGCAGGGCACCTGCCAGCAAGGCGAAATCGGCACCACCGAAAGGCGCGCAGGGCTCGACCGCGACCGGCTCGGCGTCGCTGCGATCCTCCAGCCAGGACATCCATTGCCGCCCGGGCAAGGGTTGCTCGATATCGCGCAGTACCAGCTGCAACCGGAGCGCAAAGCTGTCCGAGGCCGGATGACAGGCTGACATCGGATGCAGCAACCGGTGCATCGCACCCGTCAGACGGGTCGGCGTCAGATGTTCGAGCAGGATGGAAACGCAGGCAGCCATCGCCGCCAGATTCGCCATGGAGCGCACAGCCGCAGCCAACCCCTCGAAGGTCGGACCGATTGCGAGGTCCGCCACCACCAGCCGCCCCGGCGTTCCCAGCGCGAAGGTGAGCAGAATGGCGAAAAACAGCCAGCGCAGGCGCCGCGCCAGACGCAGGAAGCGCCGGTGCGCCAGGATCAAGGCACCGACCAGGCTGACGGACAGCCACAGATCGTGTCCGATCGTGCCC